>JAPUFN010000021.1 GCA_027293665.1 Gammaproteobacteria bacterium
TCACATTGGTGCCGATGCGAGAATCGTCTTTGATCCAGTAGCCCAGGTTGCCGTGACGGAACGATCTGCCAATCTTCGAACCCCGCCTCTTCACGCGATCGGTTGCACACTTGAGCACGGCAACTTCATCGGCGTTGAACACATTTTTGATCACGGCGTAACCGTTTTGCTGAAAGCATTCCGCAATCGCTTCTCGCTCGTTGAGCGTGAAAGTTTTCAGGCTGGTCGTGTGACAGCGACTGTTCTTGAAAGGTACAGATGAGCGGCCCATGACTGGAGCATAACGGCCACCGACCACGAAACACTATGCGAAGCTGAACCGCAATTTGTTGGAATTGTGTAAATGAACCACCACCTTGGTCATCACTGAGTAATGAAGTAGTAGATCACGTAGAGCCAACTGAGAAAGCCATGAACAATTGCCCAGAGAATGGACTTGTTGACCGACCATGAGAGCGCTACAGCAACGAGCGTTCCGAGGGTGAAGCCAGTTGTGACAGTCGTTGTATTGCTCACCTTTCTACTCCCTGTCAGTTCTGTGTATCTTACGGCATGCGTGTACGAAGCGTGACCCGGGTGAATCTGCAGAAGTCACCTGATTGCTGACAGAAATTCGCGGATCGACACCCAGTATTCCTCGCCGCCGATTGAGTTGTGAGTTGCGCCCTTGATCGACACCCAGCGCGTGCTGCCTCCCCAGCTAGCGGCGAGTAATTGCGCATGAGGTGGTGGAATAACCTCATCGTGCTCCGCCACAAGAAACAAGGCGGGGATGTCAAAATCGGGTGCTAGAGCGATGGAATCGAACGGGTGCCTGATCAGAAGGGAGACAGGTAGCCAGGAAAAAAGGCGGCGCGCAACATTGCGAATACTGTCGTAAGGCGTTACCAGCACGATCGCATCGATTTTCCTGCGAGAAGCAAGATGGACGGCAACACCTGAACCCAGGCTGCGCCCGATCGCCGCGATTTTCCCGTTGTGTGGTGTTGTGTCGACCAGAGTGTCATAAACAAGTAGTGCGTCGAAGAACAGTGCCGATTCGGACGGAGAGCCTTCACTCCCGCCGTAGCCGCGGTAGTTCATCAGCACGAGGTTGCCATCGATCTGTTGCCTGACTTCAAGGCTGGTTACGCTGACATCCTCGGCGTTACCGCCGAAGTAGAAGACTAAAGGCGCGTTGCTCGGTTCTCGCGCCGGAATGAACCAGCCGGAAAGCGTTGCTTCGCTGGATTCGATTGTGCGTTGCCAGCGTTCCAACTGTGTGACGGCGTAAGAATCGGAATTTCGGGGAAAGAACAGCATCCGGCCCTGAAGAAGGAAGACGAGGAGGCAGATCCCGGCATAGCCGAGGGCCGCTAAGGCGAAGAACGTAACCATGCGTTTCATTTACCGCTCGGTTTTGTAGTCATCGGAAGTGTGGGGAGGTACTGTGAAGTCTACACGACGCAAGCTCACGCGAGCGCAACCGCGGGTTAATAGAAACCAGGTCAATGCAGATGCTTGGCGATACTCACACGTTAAGATTGCGCGACGGCCGCGACCTCGCCTATTGCGAGTTTGGTGCTGCGGACGGCCACCCCGTTTTCTATGCCCATGGCAGTCCTGGCTCGAGGCTCGAAGGGGCGATGTATCACGAGAAAGCCGCGGAGTACGGCTTTCGCCTGATTGCAACTGATCGGCCAGGCTTTGGACAGTCAACACTGAAGCCCGGCCGTCGCCTGCTTGATTACCCTGATGACATCGTTGAGCTGGCAGATTATCTGGAGCTGGAACGGTTCGGCGTTATCGGTCATTCGGGGGGAGGGGCTCATACCACTGTCTGCGGGTACGCTATACCAGATCGGTTGAGCTTCAACATGCCAATTGCGGGTTACAGCAACTTCGGAGAATTTCCTGAAGCTGTTGCGTTGCTCAACACCAAAGCTGACCGGATGTCTGTGGGACTTTCATCAAAGCATCCCCGATTATTTGCTTCGCTGTTCGGACTGATGGCGCTTTCGGTCAAATACACACCCAATGCCTACTACAAGGCGGTGTCGAAAGCGGGCAACGAAACCGACCAGGAAATTTGCAGTGATCCAACGTTTAAAGCACTGCTGATTGCCGATCAACGCGAAGCCATGGTGCAGGGTGGAGAAGGCGTAGCGATTGATGCGGCCATTCACTATCTCGACTGGGGTTTTCGACTACAGGATATAGCCGCCAAAGTGATCGTCTTGCATGGCTCAGATGACCCAATCGTCACGCCGCGGTTCGCCGAACACCTGGCGGAAAATATTCCAAACTGTGAGCTGAATATGCTCGACGGGCTTGGTCATCTTTTCCCCTGGAATCACCAGGATTTGATTTTTCAAACAGCGTCTGCCGAACTATGATCGGCGTTTGGCCCCGATCAATCGTCGTTGCTGGTGATCGCGTTCTCGCGCGCGTCTGATTCCAGCAGCCTTGCACCCTTAAGAATGCCTTCCATCGCGTAGTTGCCTTCGTGGCAGGCATATTCGTAAAGCCTTTCATCGCTGGCGCGCCAGATGTATTCGCCGGTCCAGGGTTGCGTCCACACCGTGGGGTCTTCCACCGTGAACTGATAGCTCAGATTGCCGTCTTCGAGTCTGGTGAATCGTTCGACCACATGCGCACCGACTGAGCCGACACGTCCGGGCCTGGACAACGGGTGAAAATTGGTGGTGTCGACGACCAGCGTGTCGCCTTCCCACCAGCCGATCGAGTCTCCCAGCCACATCGTCGCGTCAGGCGGGAGGTGTTCCGAATTCAGGCGGACAATGCGCGCATCGTGGACCATTTCCAGCAGAATCATCACGTGGTCCTCAGTCTGGACAATCCGCTTGAAGTTGTTGTAGAGGCTCGGAAACGTCGGTGTCGAACCGGTGAAGCCCAGGATACAGCGCTCGGAGATGCCGAGCATTTCCGGTCCGTCATAAGGCCCGGGACCTGCTACTTCCAGCCACCAGGCGGTACCGTCGTTCGGCCGCCGCAGTTTGCGCCGCTCCATCACTCGTTTGATAGCAGCCGGGGTCATTGCCGGAATTCGACCGTTCTCCGGGTCGGTGATGATTGATGTGCGAAATTTACCGTCGACCATGAAGACTTCCGTGCCGCGGTCGATCCAGAAGCTGTTGTAGCCGCCGACGTTGCCCGCACCGAGGCTCTCACGTTCTGAATCCTCTGCTCCAATCGGTGCAGCGCCGCCTGCGGGTGGCGCCTTGGTAATAGGCCCCCGGTTTTCGTCTGCGGCGATCGCCTGCAGGCGATTTTCTTCCACGATTGCGCTGGCTTGTTCGGGTGTCAGTTCCAGATTGTTGCCGAATTCTTCCGGCCGCTGAAGTGGCGTCAACGTGGATACGTCGTAGGTTCCCGTCAAATCCGGGTGACCGTTGTCTGCAGCGAACGCAGAAGCGGTCAGCGTCAGAGCGACGACTCCACCGAGTAACATCGAGTAGCGATTCTTCATGGTCAATCCTCCTGAAGCTCAGATGTTCGTCGTTTATCGATGTGTAATCAACGGCTATAGTGCGCCTATGACCAGGTCGACCAAGGCTGCGCTGCTGTCCGGGCTGATATTTCCCGGGGTCGGGCACCTGGTCCTGAAATATTATCTGCGCGGCACTCTGCTGCTGATTTCTGCGCTGGTTGCGCTGTACGTACTGGTTGACAGGGCCGTTCAGCGGGCGTTGACCATTGTTGATCGTATCAACAGCGGTGAGATCCCCCTCGAGGTTGGTGCCATTTCGGAGGCGGTTGCAAACTCCGCCAGTGGTGCGGGTGCCTTGGGAGATAATGCTCCGGTGATTGTTTTTGGCATCTGTTGGCTGGTCGGCATCATCGACTCATACCGGCGCGGCCTCGTGCTTGACCGGTCCAGCGGGACCGCTGACTGACGTTTGCAACTCGATCTTGCAGATCATAAAAAAGGATGTCCGATCATGAATAGAATATTCGCGGCTTTGTTTGCCAGTGCTGTGTTGCTGGCGTTCACGCCTGCCAAAGCATCTGAACTCGCTGATGCAATTGCTGCAGACTATCAATCACACCTGGGGCCACTGTGGGACCATTTTCACCGCAATCCTGAACTGTCGTTGATGGAGCACAAGACGGCGGCCCGTCTTGCTGAGGAAATCCGCGCGGTAGGATTTGAGGTGACAGAAGGCGTGGGCGGAACGGGCATCGTGGCAATTTTGAAAAATGGCCCCGGGCCGATGGTGATGATGCGTGCGGACATGGATGGTTTGCCGGTCAAGGAACAATCGGGTCTAGCTAATGCTTCCACCGTTCAGATGGAAGACTGGGACGGTAATTTGGTGGGAGTGATGCATGCCTGTGGCCATGACGTGCATATAACAAGCCTGGTCGGCACCGCCCGGCGCATGGCCGCGATGCGCGATCAGTGGTCGGGCACGCTCATGCTGATTGGCCAACCCGCAGAAGAGAAAGGACCGGGTGCCCAGGCAATGATGGATGACGATATCTGGATCCGCTTCGGTAAACCGGATTACGCGTTGGCTTTTCATGTTGCTGCAGATTCAGAAGCCGGCAAGATAACGGTGTCTGAGGGCTCGCCTTACGCGGGTGCAGATACAGTCGATATAGCGGTGCATGGCATAGGCGCACATGGGGCATATCCCCACCAGGGAAAAGACCCCGTTGTGATCGCGGCGCAAATCGTCATCAATCTGCAGACCATCATCAGCCGTGAGTTAGCGCCACGGCACGCCGGAGTCGTTACCGTGGGATCGTTTCATGCAGGGACCAAACACAACATCATTTCCGATCGTGCCGACCTGCAGCTTACGGTTAGAAGTCTCAACCCCCAGGTGCGTGAACAATTTTTGTCTGCGATCGAACGCGTAGCGATTGGCACCGCGCGCACGGCAGGGTTGCCGGAAGACAAAATGCCCGACGTAGTGGTGAGCGAGTTCTCCTATCCGCCCACGTTCAATGACGCGAATCTCGCCCGTCGAATCAAAGGCGTGCTGATCGAAAAGATGGGCGCTGATGCGCTGATCGATTCAGCGGAAACTGGAATGGGGGCCGAAGATTTCGGCTTCTTCACGACCGAGCCGTACATCCCAAGCGTGTATTTTGCTGTTGGCGGCACGCCCAGAGAAGATTTCGAGCGGGCTGAGGCGGGTGGGCCAGCCGTTGCAAGCCACCACAGTCCACTGTTCAAGATTTCAGCGGAGCCGTCGGTCAAAGCGGGTGTTGAGGCAACTGTTCTTGCGCTGATGGATCTGTTGCCAGGGGGTTAGTTGTGGACAAAGTCGAACTCCTCATTGGCATCGCCGAAATTGCAGTCGCGCTGGCCGGATTTACTGGCGTGGTTGTGGCTTTCGGCAGCCGGAGCGAGGGATCCTGGCATCCCGGAGATCGACTCCGCCTGGCCTTCCTGCTCGAGGCGAGCCTGACCGCCGCCGGTTTTTCCCTACTGGCATTGCTGGCCCTGGCGGTGACGAACGACGAGCCGCTCATCTGGTCCGTGCTCAGCGGAGTTTGGGTTTTATTCACAGCAGGGTCGCTGTGGACATCTCATCGCCGTTTTCAGAACAACGCCGAGGTCGGTGATGGATCTGACAGGCTCGCCAACGGAATCGTAACAACCCTGTTTTACTCCCTTATTATCCTGCAGCTGGCGAACATTGTCCTGTGGCAGCAATTTTCACCTTTTCTGGCAGCGGTCATCCTGAATCTCGCTGGAGCTGCAATGCAGTTTGCCCGGATGATTCGTTCTACCTTTCAAGAGTGAGCACGCCGTAGTGTAAGTTCAGTCGCTGGTTTGTCTTGAACTGATTGGCTGCGTCCGGCGTCGAGGAAAGGTGAGTCAGCCTTCGACCAGAGATCGCAGAGCCTTCAGATGTTTCACGTCCCAACCTTCCTCATAACCCTGAAGGTTGTCAGCCGCCGCTTTACCGAGGCGTTCGAATCCATGGTGGAACAGCTCCACCAGCGTGGCGTCGTATAAAGGTGTGAGCCGGATGGTCCAGAACGTAGGGACGGGCCAGGAGTAGGGTTCCTGCCAGTTGTTTTCGAACGTCACTTCACGCGCGTGATCAAACACCAGCACGCTGCCGCCGTAGTGCCTGCGCTCACCATCGATTTCAACACTCATCTCCACTTTACCGCGGACGCGTGGTTGAAAGCTGTGCAACACATGACCGAGCCCGAGCCACGCTGCAATCCGGTCGAACGAACTGAATTCCTCCCACACCCGCTCCGGACCTGCTTCAATCAGAATACTTCGGCGCACGTATAAACGACCGATTTCGGTAGCCACGTTGTCCCCCATGTTTCGCCCACCCAGCTGCTGATGATGCGCGCAATACGCGACTCAGACAATCTTGTGCGGGCTGTGGTGTTTGTGAGATACCCGATAATCTGGCGGTGCCGGAACGATTCCCTATATGATGAGATTCTGCGGATAAAAAGCTGGAAGATGGAAGAACAGGCAAAAATTAATCGTGAGCTGCAGTTTGGTGTGCCTATCTACGAAGTAGATCTCCCCGATTTTGCCACTCACAAGCAAGCCCTGGTCGACCATTTCCTGGCATTGCGCAAGGACTCGCCAGGCACCAAATACAGCAATCAAGGGGGCTGGCACTCCTCGCAGAATCTGCATCATTCCAAGGAGCCGTCTGTCCAGTGGCTGTTGCAGCTTATAGCTCGGAGCGGTGTCCAGTGCATTCGTCACGCCGGTAACGTTCCGGAGGACGCACAAATCGTCATGGCGAGTTGCTGGGTAATTATCAATGAGGCCGGTGATTGGAATATGCCCCATGCCCACTTCCCCTCGGACTGGTCCGGTGTTTGTTACATCGATCTCAACGAAAAGGCGACCAAAAGGACCAGAGCGGACAAGGATGGAGACATTATTTTTTTCGATCCCCTGCCGTTGGGGCCTCAGTATCGGCGGCCGCCCACGCTTACGAAAACGCCGGTTGATGGCAGAGTGTTCGTCTTCCCGGCTTATCTGGTCCATATGGTGGCGCCGCACTTTGAGAATAAGCCGCGGATTGCCGTGTCGTTCAATTTCAATCTGGTTCCTAAACAGAAAGCTTAATCTTGAACACATCAGTGTGCTTCAAACAACGGGAGAAAATCATGGCAGAGTCGATGGCAGCCATAGCGACCGAGATCATTTACGAAGATGAGCACGTTCGCGTCTGGAATCAGGTTATTCCAGCGGGCGCTGAGATAGAAAAGCACGAGCATCATAACGACTACTTCCTGCTGAATGTGGCCGGTAATGGACCGATCGACGTGACCTTTCATGAGGGCACAGGCGGCGATTATGGCGAGCAGTTCAGCTTCACGCCAAAACCGGGCACTGCGGACTTTATAGCAAAAGGTCACATTGAGACGGCCAGCAATCAGGGCGAGGAGTACCGTGCGATCCTGGTGGAGTTGAAGAAAAGCTGACGTGAGACCTGCAACCGACGGCTTGTCTTTGCAATCCTGAACCAACCGGATGCCCTAATGCGACTGCTTGATCCCACGCTTCTGGACGATCCGTATCCTGTCTACGCACAATGGCAGGAACGCACGCCGATCTGGCGTGATGAGGAGACCGGCGCCTGGGTGTTGACTCGCCATGACGATGTTCGCTCGGTGTTGAAGAACTCGGCGGACTACTCGTCAAGCGCAATGGGCCAGGAGGGCGGTGGCTTCCCGCTGCCGCTGCTTACCGATGATCCGCCGCGGCATACTCAGCTTCGCGGTCTCGTCGATCGGGCATTTACCGCGCGAATGCTCAAAGCTATCGAAGCAAGCGTGAATAGTTTCGCGCAGCAAATGGTCGGCGATCTGCCACAGGGCGAAGGTGTTGATATCGTGCAGGCGCTCACAATTCCACTGCCGGTGGCTGTAATTTCCCAGATGATGGGAATCCCGGGTGATAGAGCGGAAGACTTCAAACGCTGGTCCGATGCACTGACCGGCACGCTGGCGGGCGCGTCAATCGAGGATCGGAAAAAGGATATCTTCGATATGGCAGCCTACTTCCACTCGCTGATCCCCGAACGGCGAAGTCATCCCGGGGATGATCTCGTGAGCGCTGTAGTCAATGCCGAGATCGACGGTGCGCGCTTGTCGGACGATGACATCGTTGGTTTTAACATTCTCCTGCTGATTGCAGGTAACGAGACGACGACAAATCTGTTGGGCAACTACCTCAATGTGCTGGCTGACCGACCCGATCTATACGCACAACTCGTGGCTGATCCGACACTCATTGAAGCGGGTATCGAAGAGACACTGCGTTTCGATGCGCCGGTTCAATTTCTGATGCGCCGTGCGCTGCGGCCTATGCATTATCACGGTCAGGCTGTAGCGGTCGGAGAAAATGTGCACGTAATCATGGCGGCAGCAAACCGCGATCCGCGAAACTACGATGCTCCGACCGAGTTCAGGCTTGATCGTAAGCGAAACCACCACCACACGTTCGGCTTCGGCGTTCATTTCTGTATTGGCGCACCGCTTGCGCGGATGGAAGCGAAAGCGGTCATGGGGGCGCTTGTCGCGCGATTTGACTCCCTGGAGCGAGCAGCCGGGAAAGACGAGCGGGTGCCTTCGCATCTGTTGCGTGGATTTGATCACCTCTGGTTACAGTTTTCCTGAATACCTGTCGCTGACAGGTCTGCAAACGTCTACATCACCGTCCTGCGGGCGTTTTCAGTGTGCGTGTTGGATCAGGTGCTGGCGTAGCAGGTCCTTGCCGTAGTCGTTGCCATTGGGAGTGCGCACCACGGTATGCACGTGGACCTGGCTGGGCAGGTCCGGCCCGTCGAGGGCGACGGGTTTTTGATGGTCGTACTCGATCATCACCACGGGGCTGTGAATACGGTAGTAGAAAATGCTCGTAAGATCGGTGCCGCCCACCCAGGCGAAGCGCGTAGCGTTCCAATGGCGATCAATTTCGCTGAGTTTTATCTCGGCATGCCCCTCACCGAGGTTACCGATGTAAAGAGCGATCAACTCACGAGCGCGTTCACGTTGCACAGATGTTAATTGCTCTAGAGAAATACCTGCGTACTCGACGATAGTGTTGTCCTGAAACAGTTCACCGCGATTGTCGTTGGTTGTTTTGGTTTGCTTGACGATAGCAACCGACCTCTGTGCCTCATCGAGAGAGTTGATGAGCGTAAGTCCCGCTGTGAGTTCCTCTTCGAGAATGGTTGTTCCGGCGAAGCGGCCAGTTGTTGCGCTGATGGGTTCCGAGCCCATGAACATGGGGGTCACCACCACCTGATCGCGGAGCAGGAAGTAGTTGATGATCAGGTGATGTCCGTCAATCTGCCAGCCCCAGGGTTCGGTCATGGATGGCTCACCCATGATCGTGAACCAGTAGCGTTTTTCGCCGTACTGTTCGTGATCGTCCATGAGATCGGCGAGGTGGCCTTCCAGGCGCATGATGTCACGGCTGGTTTTGAGACCGCGTGCGCTCAGGCTGGCAGCGAGTAATTCCATCGCGGCACGCGACTGATGTTCGTTCATCTCCAACAGCCCCACGCCCTGGC
>JAPUFN010000210.1 GCA_027293665.1 Gammaproteobacteria bacterium
GAACGCGAACACCGTGACGGCCGCAATAAATGCGAGTGTGACGTTGAGCTGGTCGTGAATCCAGAATGGTTGCAGACCCAGGAGCAGATCTCGGACCGTGCCGCCACCCACTGCCGGTAACAGGCCGACAAATATGAAGCCAAAAATGTCCATGCCCTGCCGGCCGGCGGCAAGAGCGCCCGATGCAGCGAAGGCGAATACGCCGACGTAGCCGAAGATGCCGATCAGTTCCACCATCGTTTTCGTTCCTGTGCGCGCCAATGGCGTAATGCGCTCATGACTTACCCCGAATCGCTGGTAGGATACCCGCTTGAGGACTGAGTAGGTCATTGTGAGTTCTGGCTGGTTATTGCGCCGGTCCGGCTGCGTCGGATCACGGATTTTGTTGCTTTTCATCGCGCTAGTGCTCGCGCCCGCGACGCGTGGTGATGCTCGTGACTACGATCAGGACATGCGCACGCTGGCAGAGCGCAAAGATGTGCAAGAGGCCTTTCGGGTAATCGAGTCGCTGGAAGCCGTGAGTGAGTCTGAATTGATCGAGCTCACCGAGATACCTGCACCGCCATACCAGGAATCGAAGAGAGCCCGGCGTTTTGCTTCGATGTTGCGTGACGCAGGAATGGCAGATGTTGCGATAGATGAGCAGGGCAACGTTCTGACACGCTGGCATGGCACAACCGGTGCGCGCACCGTAGCACTTGTCGCACATCTGGACACTGTGTTTCCGGCTGGCACCGACGTCGAAGTCCGGCGTGAGGGAGATAAACTGTTCGCCCCGGGCGTGGGCGATAACTCGCGCGGGCTGGTGGTAATGCTGTCGCTGATCAAAGCGATGCGGGCAAGCCGAATTGCAACGCGTGATGACATTCTGTTCGTTGCATCTGTGGGTGAGGAAGGGATTGGTGATCTAAGGGGTGTGAAGTATCTGCACCGAGCGGGTGGGCCACAGATTGACGAGTTTATCGCGATCGACGGTGGTAGCGATGAGCGGGTGGTGAACCACGCAATTGGCTCGATCCGCTATCGCCTGGTATTCAATGGGCCGGGCGGCCACTCCTGGGGTGCTTTTGGTCTGGCCAATCCGGCCCACGCGCTGTCCAGGGCGATCTATTACTTTGATCTCGAGGCCAGTGATTTCGTCGAGTCGGGTATCCGGACCAGCTACAACATCGGGCGTGTGGGCGGCGGTACGTCGGTAAATTCGATCCCGTTCGAAAGTTGGGCGGAAGTCGACATGCGCTCGGAAAACCCCGCTCGGCTCGAATTGATTGATGCTATCTTCCATCGGTGCGTTGCCCGAGCGCTCGAGGAAACCAACGATCAGCGTGATCGCGGCGAACCTCTCAGCGTCGATGTGGAAACTCTCGGCAGGCGACCCTCCGGAATAGTAGCGCCGGAGACACCGCTAATTCAGCGAGCGATGGCTGCTACCCGCTACTTTGGTATCGAGCCGGAGTTGGGTTCGGGTTCGACCGATGCGAATGTGGCGATTGCGCTGGGTATACCTGCAACCACGATCAGCCGCGGCGGTAGCAGTGGGGGTGCGCATTCCCTTGATGAATGGTGGTCGGGCGTTGACGGACATATTGGAATCCAGAAAGCGCTGCTGATTACACTGGCATCAACTGGAGTTGTGGATCAGCAGCGCTGAGCGTTCGGGACGCAGTTACTTGGTAAGTCAAATCACCAGTCTCACATTGATTGCGACTACGGTCTGCGCTTGTGTCGTGCTGCCTGTGTCCGGCTATGCGGCGAGTCCTGCAAGCTCGGCAATCCGGACACCTCCGCAGGTGCCGCCGGTTATGCAGGCCGCAAGGCTCGAAGGTGCGCCAACAGTTGATGGCAACGTTTTAGATGATCCCCAGTGGCGTCGGCTGAGACCCACCTCCGGTTTCTGGCAGATCCAGCCGGACGAAGGCCGGCCTGCCACGCAACGCACGGAGGTTTTCGTCGGATTTACCGATGAAATGTTGTATATCGGTGTGGTCTGCTATGACGATAATCCAGATGGAATTATCGTTTCCGACAGCCGCCGCGACGCGCCGCTGGATGAGACCGACAGCTTTCAGGTCATCATAGACAGCTTCCTGGATCGACAGAATGGATTCGTCTTCGGTACCAATCCCGCGGGTATTGAATATGACGCGCAGGTTACCAAAGAAGGAGCGCAATCCGGATCCCGCGGCACATCCGGTTTCAATTTGAACTGGGACACAAGTTGGACGGTTAGCGCGGAGATTTCGGATATTGGCTGGAGTGCGGAGATGGCCATCCCGTTCAAGTCGCTGCGCTATGGTTCCGCAGACGTGCAGAACTGGGGCATCAACTTTCAGCGCAACATCCGACGCAACAATGAAATCGCGTTCTGGTCACCGTTGCCGCTGCAATACAATCTGTATCGCACCTCCCAGGCCGGCCGGCTGGATGGGATCTCCGTGCCGCCGCAGAAAAACCTCAAGATCACGCCGTACGCCCTGAGCCGGGTCGAACGCGGCGGCGACTTACCAGACGGGACTCATCACGATGAGGAATTTGGTATCGATCTCAAGTACTCCATTACCCCCAGCCTGACACTCGACGCCACCTACAATACAGATTTCGCGCAAGTAGAAGTTGACGATGTCGTGGTGAACCTCGACCGGTTCAGTGTCTTTCTGCCGGAGAAACGGCCGTTTTTTCTTGAGAACGCTGGACAGTTTCAGGTGGGGACGCCGCGGGAGGTGGAACTCTTTTTCAGCCGCAAGATCGGCATCAGCGACGATGGCGGCCAGATCCCCATCGAAGCCGGGGTGAGGCTCTCGGGCAAAATTGGTGATCGCACCAATGTGGGATTCCTGCAGATGCGATCGGAACGCGTTTCTGGTGAAGCGCCGCGCAACGACTACACAGTGGCGCGATTGAATAAGGAGTTCGACAATCGTTCCGCATTGGGTGCGCTCATCGTTTCCCGCGAAGGTGATGGTAGCTATCTGGTGGATGACCGTGATGATCACAATCGCACTTACGCAATCGACGCTCGCCTTGGCATCGGTGAAGATGGGCTCATTTCCGGTTACATCGCGAAAACTGATACACCCGATCGCGACGGCAAGGATCACTCCCTTTTGTTGCAAGGCCAATACAACTCGGTGGCCTGGTCGAGTAATGTCGCTTACTCGGAGGTGGGTGAAGACTTCAACCCTGAAGTTGGCTTCCTCTCCCGAACAGACTACCGCAAGTTCTCGTTTCGCTCGCAACGGCGA
>JAPUFN010000211.1 GCA_027293665.1 Gammaproteobacteria bacterium
CCGGCACCGAGATACTCGACCGATCGGGCAGCATTGATCGCGGCTTCGCCAAATGCTGCGCGGGCGGCCGCATCAATTGCAGGAGCGGGAGCTTCCTCGATGACCTTCTGATGACGCCGTTGCACCGAGCAGTCGCGCTCAAACAGGTGCAATGTCCTGCCCGTGCGATCCGCCAGTATCTGCACCTCGATGTGCTTTGGTGCGTGCAGGTACCGCTCCAGCAGAACACGATCATCGCCAAAGGCGGCTTTTGCCTCACGTCGTGCCGCGTTAAGCCCGTTCAGAAAATCGGCTTCTGCAGAAACCAGCCGCATGCCTTTGCCGCCGCCACCAGCCGAGGCTTTCACCAGCAGCGGGAAGCCCGTCTCCTGTGCTGCCTGCAGGAGAGCATCGTCATCCTGCTGGTCGCCGTTGTAGCCAGGAACCACAGCGGTGCCGGCAGCAGCAACGAGACGTTTGGCTTCGATCTTCGAACCCATGCTGCGAATGGCATGCGCCGAGGGTCCGACGAACACGAGGCCTGCGGCCGCGCAGGCCTCGGCAAATTCTGCGTTCTCCGAGAGAAATCCGTAACCCGGGTGCACCGCCTGCGCGCCGCACGCCAATGCGCTCGAGATGATGTTGTCGATCACGAGGTAACTCTCACGGGCTGGTGACGGGCCGATATGCACGGCCCGGTCCGCCTGCAGCACATGTTGCGCACCCGCATCGGCGTCGGAGTAAACCGCAATGGTGGTAATTCCCATGCGCCTGGCCGTGCGTATCACCCGACACGCTATCTCGCCCCGATTGGCGATTAACAAGCTATCAAACATAGTCTTCCTACATGCGGAAAATACCGAATTCCGAACTGCGTTGCAGCGACTCACGACAGGCAATCGTGAGCCCCATGGCCAATACCCGTCGGGTATCCAGAGGATCGATAACACCGTCATCCCACAGTCGAGCACTGGCAAAGTAGGGATGACCCTCAGACTCATAGCGCTGCCGGATCTCATTCATGAAGGCATCCCGCTCTGCCTCGGGCCAGCTCTGATCCCTTGCTGCCAGGCTGTCGTCGCGGACAGTCGCAAGCACCTGTGCTGCCTGCTCGCCGCCCATCACTGAAATTCTGGCATTCGGCCACGTCCAGAGCATCCGTGCACCATAGGCGCGGCCACACATCGCGTAATTACCCGCACCAAACGAACCGCCGATCACCACCGTGAATTTCGGTACCTGTGCACAGGCGACCGCAGTGACCATTTTAGCGCCGTCTTTCGCGATACCCTGATTTTCATACTTCTTGCCAACCATGAAGCCCGTGATGTTCTGCAGGAACACGAGCGGAATACCACGCCGGTCTGCAAGCTGTATGAAGTGGGCGCCTTTGAGTGCGGACTCGCTGAACAGAATGCCGTTGTTGGCGATGATGGCCACCGGCATGCCTTCTATGTGGGCGAAACCGCAAACGAGCGTCTCGCCGTAGAGCGCTTTGAACTCGTGAAACTGCGACCCATCGACCAGCCGTGCAATCACTTCGCGAACGTCATACGGGGTGCGGGTGTCTGTGGGCAGCACGCCATACAACTCCGCAGGATCATAGGCAGGTGCAACTGCTGCACGGACATCGACCGTGATGCGGTAGCGCTGCTGCACGTTGTCGATAGCTTCCCGGGCCAGGGCGAGGGCATGCTCGTCGCTGGCCGCCAGATAGTCCGTGACGCCCGAAACCCGGCTGTGCACATCACCACCACCGAGCGACTCGGCATCGACTTCCTCACCCGTGGCAGCTTTCACTAGTGGTGGCCCACCGAGAAATATTGTCGCCTGGTTGCGCACGATGATGGCCTGATCGCACATCGCTGGAACATAGGCACCACCCGCAGTACACGAACCCATCACCACTGCGAGTTGCGCGATGCCACGAGCCGACATCGTCGCCTGGTTATAAAAAATGCGACCGAAATGCGTCTTGTCAGGGAACACGTCTGCCTGCATCGGCAGGAAAGCACCGCCTGAATCCACCAGATAAATGCAGGGCAGATGATTTTCGAGCGCAAGTTCCTGCGCCCGCAGGTGTTTTTTTACGGTGATCGGATAATAGGTACCACCTTTGACGGTGGCATCGTTGACGACGATGATGCACTCGACGCCGGAAACCCGGCCGATGCCCGTGATGATTCCGCCGGCGGGAATCTCGTCTGCGTAAAGCTCATGTCCGCCGAGCTGACCGATCTCGAGAAACGGCGAACCCGGATCGAGCAATCCCTCGAGCCGCTCCCGCGGTAACAGTTTGCCCCGGGCCAGATGTCGCTCACGCGAACGTGCATCGCCGCCCTCGGCAATCTTCGCCGTAAGCGTGCGCAACCCGTCAGCCAATGCGCGGTGGTGTTCGACGTTCGCCTGAAAGGCAGGGTTCGCCACGTCTACTTTGGACTGCAGTTTCGCCATTACACGCCTTAGACGCCCACGCTGCCAGCGCTAGATCGTCGCCGTAATCTCTCCGAGCTTCTTGGTGAGCAGCGAATTTTCCCGATAGTCGATGGGAATCACTACCAGGCTCGGACCGGACTCGGCGAACGCCGCGCGCAACGTATCCTGCAGGTCGACGCTGTTTTCACAACGATGGCCGCCCCAGCCAAACGCCTCTGCCAACTGCAGCCAGTCCGGATTGCCGAAGGCAAGATCGGTGTGCCGGCCGAATTCATTCTCCTGCTTCCAGGCGATGAGGCCGTAGTTACCGTCTTCCCAGACGAGCATCACCATATTGCATTCGAGACGCTTGGCAGTTTCCATTTCCTGGACGTTCATCAGGAAGCCGCCATCGCCGGCAATGCCCAGTATCTTCCGATCCGGATGGACAATCGCAGCAGCAATCGCCCCCGGCAGGGCAAAGCCCATCGAGCAGAAGCCGTTCGGAATCAGGCAGGTGTTGGGTTCATGGCAGTGGTAGTGTCGCGCGATCCACATTTTGTGCGCGCCAACGTCGGACAGGAGAATGTCCTCAGGACCGAGCACGACGCGAGCATCCCACAGCGCCTTCTGCGGTCTGATGGAACCTTCGGTCTCGTCCTGAGCGTGCTCCGCGAGATCCTCACTCATTTCTGCGCGAACCCCGCGCTGGTGTTCGAAGTCGTAATCGGCCACACCATCGGCGTCCACGCGTTCGTTGATCATCCACAGGAAATGCGCAAGGTCGCCAACGGCCTCGATCTGCGGGTGGTAGTGCTCATCGATCTCCGCCGGTAGAAAGTCGGCGTGGACGATTACCTTGTCGCGTCCGGGATTCCACAGGCTTGGGTGGTATTCCACCATATCGAATCCGAGCGTGATCACCAGATCGGCCTCGTCGATGATCATATTCGTCCGGTCTTTGCTGCCCAGGCCGACAGTGTACAGACAGTAGTCTGCGTCCATGTCGACTGCGCCTTTCGCCATGAAGGTACTGATGACGCCGATACCGGTTTTCTCGCAAAGCATTCGTAGCTGTTTGCTTGCGCGCCGACGAATACAGCCATTCCCCGCAAGAATGACAGGTCGCTTCGCATTTTTCAGTAAGTCGTATGCGGCGTTGACTATCTTGTCATCAGGCACCGGTCGACGAAAACGCTGTGGCGTAATCGGCACTGCGTCGGTTTCCAGCTTTGCCAGATCTTCCGCAAGCTCGATGTGAACCGCTCCGGGTTTTTCGGAACGTGCCACGCGTACCGCTTTGCGGATGATCTCCGGAATCGTGTCCGGATGACGTATGGTCTCCGCCCACTTGGTCACCGGTCGAAACATGCCGACGACATCCATGACCTGATGCGATTCCTTGTGCTGGCGGCTCGTCGCAGCCTGACCCGTGAGCACGAGCATGGGCGCGCGATCCATATTCGAATCCGCCACGCCGGTAATCAGATTGGTCGCACCCGGGCCCAGCGTGCCAAGACATCCTGCCGGATTGCCGGTCAGCCGGCCGTAGATTTCCGCCATGAACGAGGCACCCTGTTCATGCCGCACGAGCACGAACTGAATGTCGGAATTTTCCAGCGACATCATGAAGTCCGCGTTTTCCTCACCCGGCACTCCAAAAATGTATTCGATTCCTTCGGCTTCCAGGCACTTCACAAATAAATCGGATGCTTGCATGTCTCTCTCCCCCTGAGTTTGGCAGTTCATCTCCTTCGACGAACTGTCTGAATATTTTCCCTTGCCCGTTGCTGCTCTCTCTGTCTCTCTGCCTGTCTCTCTGTCTGCTTGTCTATCTCGTATTGTCTATCGCGTGTTATCTATTGTTTGTTACCAATGAACTTAACCGACCCAGTTCAGCGTCTCATCAAGAGCTGTTGCGAATTTGCTGAACAACTCATCAATCTGCTCTTCGGAGATGATGAGTGGCGGGCAGAATGCCATCGTGTCGCCCATGGCGCGCAGGATGAGACCGTTTTCCTCGCACCGCTTCGTGCAATGCGCGCCAACGGCGCGATCCGCGGTGAAAGCAGCTTTTGTGTCTTTGTTGGCAACGAGTTCCACGGCACCGATAAGACCAACGCCACGGACATCGCCCACAAGAGGATGGTCTGCGAAGTCAGACAGCCGCTCCTGCATTATTTCGCCCATTGCCGCGGCATGATCGAAAATTTCCCGCTCTTCCATGAGTTCCAGATTGCGCAACGCAACCGCCGCACATACGGGATGCCCTGAGTAGGTGAATCCGTGGCCGAAGGTGCCAACTTCAGCACTCTGCTCAATGAACGGTTCATACATGAATTCCGGGATCACGACCGCGCTCAAGGGCAGGTAGGCGGAGGAAATTGCCTTCGCGAGGCTGATCGTGGTCGGTTTGATTGCGAAGGTGTCGGCACCGAAGGGTTTGCCGGTTCGGCCGAACCCGCAAATCACCTCGTCATCGATAAACAGGATGTCGTACTTGTCTAAAACCGCCTGAACTTTCTGGTAATAGGTTGCCGGCGGCACGATCACACCGCCGGCACCCATGACCGGCTCGGCGATGAACCCAGCGACGGTTGCGGGATCCTCGGCCAATATCAGATCTTCGAGATTGCCGACAATGCGATCGACAAATTCTTCTTCGGTCTCAGCCCCCTGCACGCCCCGGTAATACAACGGGCAATCGGTATGCAGTATGCCTGCAATGGGTAAATCGAAATGCTTGTGAAAGGGCGGCAATCCGGTCAAGGAACCGGCCGCGATCGTCACGCCGTGGTAGCCCCGGTGACGGGAGATTATTTTCTTTTTCTCCGGGCGGCCCAACGCGTTGTTGTAATACCACAGCAACTTGATCTGGGTGTCGTTGGCATCGCTGCCTGACAACCCGAAGAACACGCGGCCGGCGTCCATAGGCACCATCGATTTGAGCTTTTCGGCAAGCAGCACGCTCGATTCGTTGGTTTTGCCGCCGAAGAGCTGGGAGTAGGAAAGTTTGCGCATCTGCTCGGTGGCGACGCGGATCAGTTCCTCTTCGCCGTAGCCCAGCGCCGTGCACCACAACCCCGCCATCCCTTCGAGATATTGCTTGCCCTTGTTGTCCCACAGATAGACGCCCTGGGCCCTATCGTGGACCGTCGGACCTATCTCATGGTGCTGCCGCAGATTTGTGGTTGGATGCAGCAGATGCGCGAGATCCTTAGCCTCGATCGACTCGGGTGGAAATTCGTTGTGCAACGGATCGGCCATCGAGCATCCCCTTCCAGAACACTCCAAGCTAAACGAAGCTTCGTGGCCGCGCAACTCGGACAATCTGCCGTCAAAAGCGCCCTGAGCGGTGACAAAGCCTGAGCTCGCCGTTCAGGGTGCGCCGCGGGTGGGAGTCCGACCCAGGGGGGCGGCGCGTCTGACCCGGTTCAGCTCACGCAGCCCAACGCAGCGGCGCCAGAGCCAGATCCAGAGCCTGTGCCACCTGGGGATGGAATATCTGCCCCTGATGCACGTTGAGGCCCTGGGCAAAGTGCGCATCGTGCTTGAATGCATCCTGCCAGCCGTGATCGGCGAGCGTCACCACGTAGGGCAGGGTGACATTGTTCAGCGCGAACGTCGAAGTCCGTGCCACTGCACCGGGCATGTTTGTCACACAGTAGTGCACAACCCCTTCCTCGATGTAGGTCGGATCGTCATGGGTGGTCGGTCGCGAGGTTTCAAAGCAGCCGCCCTGATCGATGGAGATATCCACCATTGCAGCGCCATTCGCCATTTCCCGGACCATTTCTCGCGTGACCAGCCGAGGTGCGGCGGCACCCGGGATCAATACGGCGCCCACCACCAGATCGGCTGCGGCCACCTGCTCTGCAACGTTTTGCGAGTTCGCCATGAGCACCTTCGCTCGGCCGGCAAAATACTCCGACAACCAGCCGAGGCGTGCCACGGACTTATCGAGGACCGTCACGTCCGCCTGCAGGCCTACCGCCATCATCGCGGCATTCGCCCCGGCGATGCCGCCGCCCAGAATGACGACCTTGCCGGGCGCAACGCCGGGTACCCCACCGAGCAACGTGCCCCGACCACCACTTGCCTTCTGCAGGGCGTAAGCACCGACCTGGATGGACATACGTCCGGCCACCTCACTCATCGGCGTAAGCAGCGGCAAGCCACCGGCCGCTGAGCCGACGGTTTCATACGCAATCGCGGTAACACCGGATGCCATCAGAGCTTGCGTCTGCGGCAGATCGGCCGCCAGGTGAAGATAGGTGAAGAGCACTTGTCCGGCCCGCAAGCGGGCACACTCCTCGAGTTGTGGCTCTTTGACCTTCACGACGAGTTCGGCCGCGAAGGCCTCCGCAACGGTACCGATGCGGGCACCCGCGCGCACGTAGTCCGCGTCGGCAAAACCGCTACCGAGTCCCGCCGCGGATTCGACCACGACTTCGTGGTTCGCCGCGGTCAATGCGGCAACCGACGCAGGTGTCAGGCCCACCCGGTATTCGTGAACTTTGATTTCCTTAGGTACACCGATGCGCATTTGTGCCTCCTGTTCGACCAATCAGCCGCAGTATCTGCAGGTCATGACATGGTAGGGGAAGTCCAGCGATGAATGATTGCTTTCTTCGACATATAGCGCGATTATTCGGCTATATTCAGCGAATTATCGAATTTAACCGCAATATTCTGCGAATAAAACCTTATTAATATGCAGATGTCACGCCCGAAACTGGATCGAATCGACCACGCGATCCTGCATGAGCTGCAACTCAACGCAAAGCTCTCCAATGCGGCACTTGCGGCACGGGTGCATCTGTCCGAATCAGCCTGTCTGCGCAGAGTGCGCAATCTCGAAACCAGCGGCATCATTCGCGACTACGTCTGCCTAGTGGATCAGTCAACCGCCGGCTATCCGGACAACGTCTACGTACAGATCACCCTCCACAGCCAGCAGAGTGATGATCTCGCGGCGTTCGAAGCAGCCGTCCGGGATATCCCGGAAGTGATGGAGTGTTACCTGATGACGGGTACGGCGGACTATATCGTGCGGGTGATCGTGGCAGACGCGAGGGATTACGAACGCATCCACAGCCTGCAACTCACCCGGCT
>JAPUFN010000212.1 GCA_027293665.1 Gammaproteobacteria bacterium
TGCTGGGCATCACGCTGGTTGCCGCCTGGCTGCTCGGTGCCAGAACACGCCATACCGCCGCAACCGACATGCCATTCGAATCCGGCATCGTTCCGGTCGGCAGTGCGCAGCAGACCCGACTGTCCATCGAGTTTTATCTCATCGCCATTTTCTTTGTGATATTCGATCTCGAAACGATCTTCATCTTTGCCTGGGGCGTTGCTTTTTATGAGCTCGGCTGGGCAGGCTACCTCGGAGCGAGTGCCTTCATCCTGATTCTGCTGATCGTGCTCGTCTACGAGTGGCGCACGGGGGCTCTGGACTGGGGGGTGTTGACCCGTCGCGAGCGCAGCAGCTTTGCAACCCGACAGGAGACCGATTGATGCGCTGGCGCCTGATCAAGACCGAGCCCGATGCTTCGATGAAGCAGGTGGACGATGCATTCAACGAGGATCTCGCAGACAGCGTTCTGGTGACCAAATTGCAGGACCTGGTGGCCTGGAGCAGAGCCCATTCCATCTGGCCATTCAATTTCGGCCTGTCCTGCTGCTACGTTGAAATGGCCACTGCAATCACACCGCGCCACGATATTGCCCGGTTCGGCTCCGAAATCATGCGGGCGACACCGCGCCAAGCCGACCTGCTCATCGTAACCGGCACGGTCTTCCGGAAGATGGGGCCGGTGCTGCAACATTTGTACGATCAGTTGCTGGCGCCACGCTGGGTCATTTCTATGGGTTCCTGCTCCAATTCCGGTGGCATGTACGACGTCTACAGCGTCGTGCAGGGGGTCGATAAATTTCTTCCGGTTGACGTCTATGTCCCCGGCTGTCCGCCACGGCCGGAAGCATTGCTGCAGGGGTTAATCCTGCTGCAGGAAGCCGTCGAAAAGGACCGCCGGCCCCTCGCCTGGGTCGTCGATGAGACCGGTGGCGCCGAACGTATCGCAAAGCCCAACCAACGTGACCTGCGCACGCCGGAGCGCATGGCGGTCACCCAACTGGCCCAGCCCACAACTGTGGGTGACGCTCCGCTGTCTGGAGAGCTGCTGAGTTCTACCAGATCGGACCGCCGGGAGAAGTAGACAGAAAATGTCGGAACTGGCCGATCAATCTGCCACAGACACAGGCGTGGCAATGCAGCTCAAAGCGCAATTCGGCACTGACTGTCTTTTTCAGCCCACCGTAGACGGCATACCCACGTTCTGGGTTTCGAAAGATCGTCTGCTGCCGGTCATGAGTTTTCTGAAGAATCAGATCAAACGGCCTTATCCGCTGTTGCTGGATCTCTCCGCCATCGATGAACGCCTGCGCGAACATCGCGAGGGACAACCCGACGCTGACTTCACGGCTTTTTATCACCTGATGTCGCTCGAGCGAAACGAGGATGTTCGAATCAAAGTCGCGCTCAGTGACGCCGACAATCGATTGCCGAGTCTTACCCCCGTTTGGCAGTCCGCGAACTGGTACGAACGCGAAGCGTTCGACATGTTTGGCATCGTCTTCGATGATCATCCGAACCTGCGGAGAATTCTCACGCCGCCGTTGTGGGAAGGCCACCCACTGCGCAAGGAACATCCGGCGCGGGCCACGGAGATGGATCCGTTCAAGATGACGCCGGAATTTCAACAGGCTCAGCAGGAAGACCTCCGGTTCGTCCCCGAAGAATGGGGCATGAACCGGGAGGCCAAGCACACGGACTTCATGTTCCTCAATCTCGGGCCGAACCATCCCAGTGTTCACGGGGTGTTCCGGGTCGCGCTGCAACTCGACGGCGAGGTCGTGATCGACGCGGTACCGGATATCGGCTATCACCATAGAGCCGCCGAAAAAATGGGTGAACGGCAGTCCTGGCATACGTTCATACCCTATACCGACCGGATCGATTACCTCGGCGGAGTGATGAACAACCTGCCTTATGTTATGGCCATAGAACAGATGGCAGGTATTGAGGTGCCACCCAGAGCCCAGGTGATCCGCATCATGCTGGCAGAGTTGTTCCGCATTTCCAGCCATCTCATTTTCTACGGGACTTTTGTCCAGGACGTCGGCCAGATGTCACCGGTGTTTTACATGTTCGCCGACCGCGAGCGCCTGTTCAGCATCATCGAGGCGATCACGGGCGGCCGCATGCATCCGAGCTGGTTCCGCATCGGCGGTGTCTGCCAGGACCTGCCGGCTGGCTGGGATGCCATGGTCCGCGATTTCATCGATTACATGCCCAAACGCCTCGCGGAATACGAACGGATGTCCATGCAGAACTCCATTCTCAAACGCCGGACAATCGGTATCGGGCAATACGACACCGCCGAAGCTCTCGACTGGGGTGTCACCGGACCCGGCCTGCGGGCAACCGGCTGCGACTGGGACCTCAGAAAGAAGCGGCCGTACGGCGGTTACGACCAGTTCGAATTCGACGTGCCAATTGCCCACAACGGCGACTGTTACGACCGCTGCCGGGTCCGCGTGGACGAAATCCATGAGAGCTTGCGCATCGTTCGCCAGTGCCTGGACAACATGCCCGGGGGTGACTACAAGGCGCTACACCCGCAAACGACGCCTCCGCCGAAAGAACGCACCATGGAAGACATCGAGACGCTGATTCAACACTTTCTGAACGTCAGCTGGGGCCCCGTCATCCCGCCGTCGGAATGCACGATGGCCATCGAGGCCACAAAGGGCATCAACTCTTACTACCTCATCTCCGATGGCGGCACCATGTCTTACCGGACCCGCATCCGAACGCCATCGTTCCCGCATCTGCAGATGATCCCGCTCATCAGCAACGGATTTCTGATCGCAGATCTCATCGCAATCCTCGCCAGCATCGACTTCGTGATGGCGGACGTCGACCGTTGAGGGTTGACGAATGAAAAGAGAGCGATGAAATGAGCGAAGCCATCATCCAGGCGCTGTCCGACGAAGAAATCAGCGCGATCGAAAACGAAATTGCGCATCTACCAGACCGCGAATCCGCTGCAATTGAAGCGCTGCAGATCGTTCAGAAAGCGCGTGGCTGGATTTCCGATGAGAGTCTCAACGCGATTGCCAGTTTGCTGGGCATGTCAGCCGCGGCGCTCGACAGCATTGCAACCTTTTACAACCTCATTCACAGGTCCCCCGTTGGCCGCCATGTCATCATGGTGTGCGATAGCGTCAGCTGCTATGTCATGGGATGTCAAAACGTGAATACCGCGTTGCAGGACCACCTGCAGATCAAACCCGGCGAAACCACACCAGATGGCAAATTCACTCTGATACCGATCGTCTGCCTTGGCGCATGCGATCGTGCTCCCGTAATGCTGATCGACGAAGACCTTGTCGGCGACGTCCGTCCTGACGCGCTCGAATCAATCCTCAGCGGGTACGAGTGATGACAGACAGACCTCTGACACAGCGCACGACGGCAGCCGGTGGCTTCGTCGACCTGGCTGCGTACCTGGCCGCCGAAGGCTATGCGGCGGCACGCCAGGCACTCACGCAACAGACCCCTGCGTCCATCCGGGAACTGGTCACCGATTCAAACCTGCGAGGTCGCGGCGGCGCGGGATTCCCCACCGGCGTCAAGTGGGGCTTCGTGCCACAGGATGACGCGGACAGCGGTCATACCTATCTCGTGTGTAACTGTGATGAGATGGAACCCGGCACCTTCAAGGATCGATTCCTGATCGAAAACGACCCGCATATGCTGGTGGAAGGCATTCTGATCGCGGCTTACGCCATCCAGGCGGATCGGGCATACGTTTTCATGCGCGGTGAGTATCACGAGCCATTCCGGCGGTTGCTGAC
>JAPUFN010000213.1 GCA_027293665.1 Gammaproteobacteria bacterium
GGGCGAGCGCAGATCGAGCGCGAAACCCGGCAGCTGTGCGGTGATGGCCTCAGCCGCGGGCTCACCCGTGGGGTTGGCGAACTCGTAGGCTACCTGCAGTGTTTCGCGGCGTGGCGGCGACTCCCAATAGCGGTCGATTTCCAGCTCAAACTCGTAGCGAGCAGACGCTCCCGCGCGCCAGTTGCGCAGTGCTGCGTCGAGCGCAACTTCGTGTCCGGGGTTTTTCAGCAAAATGTCCGATTCCAGCGAGTTTTTTCAGCGAACCACAATTATAGTGGTTTCTCCCACGATGGAGGGCGCAATGATTCCCGCTCCGGAAATATGTGAAAGTGCGCGCCTGGCGCGAGATCCCCGCTTTGACGGTCGCTTCTACATCGGTGTATTGACCACCGGCGTTTACTGCCGGCCGGTGTGTCCGGCGCGAACGCCTGCTGAGGCAAACGTACGCTATTTTGCGACGTCCGCCGCTGCCCAGGATGCTGGCTTTCGGCCGTGTCTGCGTTGTCGACCGGAAGCAGCCCGGCGGCTGCCGGAATGGACGCTCAACAGCCAGACCGTGATTCGCGGCCTGCGGATGATCGATGCCGGGTACCTGCTGGATCATGGCGTTGCTGAGCTCGCGACGCGCCTGCACATCAGCACGCGCCATCTCAACCGACTTTTCCAGCAGGAACTCGGTGCAACTCCCAAGAGCCTGGCTAGAGTTCGCCGGGTACATCTTGCGAAACGCCTGATCGAGGGCTCCCGGCTTCCGTTCAGTGATGTCGCAATGCGCGCAGGCTTCGGCAGCGTGCGCCGGTTCAACGATGAAATCCGCGAGACATTCGGTCGCACGCCGCGCGGTCTGCGATTGGGCGGACGACCGGCAAGCGCCCGCGGCTTGCAGAGCGCCCGGGGCTTGCAGAGCGCCCGCGACGTACAACTGCATCTCCCCGTGCGCGAGCCTTATCATAAAGCGTGGGTATTCGGCTTCCTCAAACAGCGAGCGCTGCCCGGCATCGAGGAGGTGAACGGCGAGGTTTATCGGCGCCGCCTGCCCGGCGCCACAGCGGACGAACACTGGCTGGAAGTGGCGTGGGAGGACGCCGGTCTCAGCTTAAGAATTCCGGCTGACTGCGGCCTCGATTTTGGCGATCTGCTGTGCCGGGTACGGCGAGTGTTCGATCTCGACGCAGACCCTGCGGTGGTGGATGCACACCTGAGTCGCGATCCACTGCTGACGCAGGTGGTGCGCCGTGAACCCGGCCTGCGGGTTCCCGGTGCCTGGGATGGCTTCGAGACGGCCGTGCGGGCGATCCTCGGTCAGCAGGTAAGCGTAGCCCGGGCGACGACACTGGCCACTAAACTCTGCGCGCAGTTCGGCGCCGGTGGCTTCCCCACACCGCAGCAACTCATGAATGCTGACGTTGCGGCTATCGGCATGCCAGGAAAACGCGGCGGTGCAATTCGCGAACTCGCGCAGGCCGTAGTGGACGGCCGCCTCGTGCTGGATGAAAGTGCAGACCACGCTGAGCTGAGCGAGGCGTTGTGCGATCTGCCAGGAGTCGGCCCCTGGACGGCGGGCTACATCGGCATGCGGGTCGCCCGCGATCCCGATGCGTTCGTGGAAAGTGACTGGGTCGTCCTGAAGATGCTCGCCGCCACCGCGGCGCGAGCCCGCCAGCAAGCCGAGGCCTGGCGCCCCTGGCGCGCCTATGCGGTGATGTACCTGTGGCGTATGGCCCAGGCGCGGCGCCAACTCACCGGCCGCTTAGCGGCGCCAACCGCCACCGCATCGACGCGAACATCGCGGCTGAACGCGCGGGCCTGAACGAGGCTGATTATGTACTACAGTTATCTCGCCACACCGATCGGCCGGCTGTTGCTCGCCGGAGAAGATGAGAAACTCAAAGTGATTGGCTTTCCCAGCGGCACTAAGGCGCGGGATGCGGAATCGGGTTGGCAGCACCACCCAGAGTCGTTCGCCGAGGTCAAACGGCAACTGAGCGAATACTTCGGCGGCGCAAGGCAGCAGTTCGACGTTGCACTGGCGCCTGACGCGACGCCGTTTCAAGCCAGCGTGCTGGCTGCGCTGATTGAGATACCCTACGGTGAAACCTGTTCCTACCGCGACATCGCCCATTCAATCGGTAAGCCCAAAGCGATGCGCGCTGTCGGTGGCGCCAATGGCAGCAATCCGATTCCCATAATCATCCCGTGTCATCGGGTCGTGGGTGCGGATGGCTCGCTGACGGGTTTCGGCGGTGGGCTTGAGACCAAACGCTTTCTGCTGGATCTCGAACGCAGTCACTCGGGCCTGTTCGGCTGAGCGTTACTTCCGGGTCTGCCAGTACTTGGTCCCTTCCAGTGACAGGTCATACATCAGGCCTTTGTTACCGAAGACGAAACCGATGATCGGATCCTGCCCGCTGTGGGTGTCGATGCTCTCACCAACACCGAACTGGACGATGGCGACACTGCCATCGACGCCGGCTTCCCAGCCGTCGCTCTGGCGAAAGGCCTCTAGCGCTGTGGCCGTCATGAACAGCAGTACTTCGCTGCGGGCCTGCGCGCCGACTTGAAAGCCAATCGAACCCGAGGCCACCCGATAGTACTGCGCCGTTGCTTTGTTGATCAGCAACGCCCCTTCGCCGAATTTTCCGCCAAAGCCGAAGCCCACCTTGTAAACCCGCGGAAACACCAGGATTCCGGCGGCCTTCGCAGCCAGTTCCCGGGCTTCGGGGGAGTCGATGTAGAGCTTCTGCATGGCACTTTTGACCCGTGCATCAACCTCCGCTTTGGAAGCCGACCAGGCGCTGCCCGGGATAGCGAAGATAAGGAGACAGGTCGCGATAATAGAGGTTACAGCTCGATCCATGCGGATGCCCATAGACTGAAAAAAACGCGCCGTTATACCACTCCACGGGCGATGGGTCGAGGACTGGTATCAACTGTAACCGTATGGTTACATAGAACAGGCATTGACCGGCCTATATCCGCTTTACCATGCAGGGAGGGTCGCCGTCCGATCGGCTGAGGTAACAGCAGTTAGCAAACGGTAACTATACGGTTACAAAAATTGCCAGACACCAGCCGATAGCGCGAAATACTCTCACTATTAGTAACTATATGGTTAATACTTTGTGGCAAGCGTACTGAAACGCGACCCGGCAGCCAGCAAAAAGAGAATCCTGGACGCTGCGGCCAACGTATTCGCCCGCGATGGCTACGGCGGTGGTCGGGTGGACAGCATCGCAGAGCAGGCCGGGGTGAATAAACGCATGCTGTATCACTACTTCGGCGACAAAGCCGCGCTTTTCGATGCAGTGATTGGCCAGCAGCTGCCGGTACTCGGCGCGTTTTGTCGCGCTGCGTCCGGTCGTGCCGTTTCAGCGCAGGGACCGCCTGCGGTACCCACACAGCGGCAGCTGCAGACCATGTGGCGGCTGTTGGCATGGGATACCCTGCGCCATTCACCGGCGGCATCCGCCCGGAGTCTGCGCTCGAGTCTCGATGAACTGGCAGGCACTAGCGGTCAGCGCGAAGCCGCGTTGCTGCGGGTGGCTTACAGCGTGCTGCAACAGCTCCTGCCGGAAATTGCCGAGCATCTCGGTGGCACAACAGCAGACCGGCAACTCAAGGCGCTGGAGACCACTTCGCAAGCCGCCAAGCCGCGAGTCAAGCTTGCCCCCAGCATCACGCCATCAGGCGCGCCATCAAGCCGCGAGTGAGCGATAGATTTCGAAGTACTCAGGGAACGTTTTACTGACGCAGTCCGGGTTGTTGATCGTGATCGGCACTCCACCGAGGCTTGCAAGCGAAAAACACATGGCCATGCGATGATCCTCGTAGGTATCGATGGTTGCCGGCAGAAATTGCGCCGGTGGTGAAATGGTCAGAAAATCCCGGCCCTCGATCACACTGGCGCCGAGCTTGCGCAGCTCGCAACTCATTGCTGCCAGACGATCCGTTTCCTTCACCCGCCAGTTGTAAACGTTGCGGATAGTAGTGGTGCCGCGGGCGAACAGGGCGAGAATCGCAACCGTCATCGCAGCATCAGGAATCGCGTTCCCGTCGAGATCGATTGCCGTCAGCGGACCGGGCGTCACCTTGATCCGAGTCTCCTGCACGTCTACCTGAGCGCCCATCTGCCTGAGCACATCCACAAACGCGACATCGCCCTGCATACTTTGCGCACCGATGCCTTCGACGGTTATCCCGGCACCGGCGATTGCGCTGGCAGCGAGGAAGTAGCTTGCAGAAGACGCATCCCCTTCCACCAGAAATTCGCCTGGTGATTGATAAGCGCCGGGTATCACCTCGAAGTACTCGTAATCATCGTGGCTGATGTGTGCGCCGAAGCGGGTCATCATCTGTACCGTGATTGCCAGGTAAGGCTTCGAGACCTGCTCCCCCGTTATAGTGATTGCGACAGGCTTGCGGGCCAGAGGCGCACTCAACAGCATTGACGTGAGGAACTGGCTGGAGAGATTTCCGGCCATGGTCGCGCTGCCGCCCGCCAGAGAGCTGCCTTTCACGCAAATTGGCGGGAAGCCGTCGTTGCCGCGATACTCGATGTCTGCGCCAAGTTGCCGTAAGCCGTCGACCAGCGGGGCGATGGGCCGCTCGCGCATCCTCGGCGTGCCATCGAGGACAAACGTGCCACTACCGAGAGTCAAAGCGGCCGTCAGCGGCCGCAGTGCAGTTCCGGCAAGTCCTAAATCCAGCTTGAACGTCGCATCGTGCGTCACCAGCGGCCCGGCTGCAC
>JAPUFN010000214.1 GCA_027293665.1 Gammaproteobacteria bacterium
GATCAGTGCACTCCGTGTTTCCGCATCGGGTTCTTCCCACCCTTCGGGCTTCCAGCCGGCAGCCGGCAAACGATAGGAAAACGCGGCCAGCAACATTACCGCAAGATAAATCAGTCCGAGGACAAAAAAGGTTTCAGCCACCCCGGAGACGCCGGTATCTACCAGGTAGATGCCTTCTGGCCCTGGCACAGTCATGTCACGAACCTCCGCAGTACCGACTACGACCACTTCCTGCAAGGTACCGCCGATTTCCGCGAAGCGTCTGCCAGCCTGTGTAACAAGCTCGACTTCTGCTGTAGCACCCAGAAAATCCGGTGCTCGATAAAACAGCCGGATGAAGTATTCCTTCAACGGTGTGCCGATCATGGCGCCGCCACCGAAGCCCATGATCGCCATACCCGCCGCCATGCCACGGCGGTCGGGGAACCAGCGAATCAGCGTGCTGACAGGTGAGACGTATCCCAGACCCAGACCGCAACCGCCTATGACCCCGTATCCCAGATAGAGCAACCACAGTTGATGGGTAAAGATTCCAAAGGCGCCTATGACATAACCGCCACCCCAGCAACAGGCTGCGACCACACCTACCTTCCTTGGACCTACCTGCTCAAGCCACCTGCCCGCAAATGCGGCGGCGAGCCCGAGGAAAACAATGGCCACGGTAAAAACCCAGACCACTTCGCTCAGACTCCAATCATCGGCGGCGCTGGTCACCACACCGAACACACGCGTGAGCGACGGGTTATAGATGCTCCAGGCATACACAGAGCCGATGCAGAGATGAATGGCTACCGATGACAAAGGGACGAGCCAACGGTTGTAGCCGACTGGCGCAATGATGCGTTCCTTGTCGAGTAACCCGGCCATAGGTTTACTTTCCTGATTCTTATTCTTAGTGTGCAGCATCGACCACACATCCGAGTTCAGCAAGTGCCATTCACTCGACAGTTGTTTGTTAACCGCGCCTGTGTCTCGTTCGACTCAATCTGCCGTCACCGGCTAATCGGGGACTGATGTGAGCAGGCGCCGATTCGGCAAGGGAGGGCCGCCAAGGGGCAAGCGCAAGGATCCCGCGCGCCTGCTTGAAAAGGCGGTGCGCCTGCACCGTAAGGGCGCGCTCGATGATGCCCGCGACCTCTATCAGAAAATCCTGCGTGACGATCCAAACAATCCTAACGCGCTGCACCTGCTGGGACTGTTGTGTCTTGCCCAGGGTGATTCGCAAAGTGCGCAAAGCTGGATCTCAAAGGCAATCGCTCTCGATTCGCGACCCGCGGAATTCCACAACAGTCTCGGCGTGGTACTGCTGGGGCAAGCACGCAACGAGGAGGCACGAGCCGCCTTTGCGGCTGCCCTGGAGCGCAATCCGGTGGATGCGGAGGCGCTGAACAACATTGGCAACGCGCTGCAGAATCTCGGTCGCCTCGACGATGCCGTGCTCTTTTACGAACGCGCAGTCCTGGCACGCGAAGACTACGAGGAAGCTCACTACAACCTGGGACGCGCGCTGCAGTTCCTGCGCCGGGGACAGGCGGCGCTCACGGAATTCAGGCGCGCCGTGGAGATCCGCGCCGACTACCTCAAAGCGCAGAGGGCCATCGGCGGGGTGCTGCTCGGGCTCGGGGACTTCGAAGGTGCGGAGGCGGCCTACCGCGCCGCGATAGATATTCAAAGCAGCGATGCTGAAAGCCACGCAGCACTCGCGGAAATGCTGGAGCGCAAGAGTGATCTCGACGCGGCGCTCGCCGTGGCTGAGATCGCACTGCGCCACGATGCTGGTAACGTGCGCGCCGCCCTCGCCGGGGCTCGCTGCGAGCGGCGTCTGGGCCGCTTCAGCGAAGGACTCGCGCGGCTCGATGGGCTGGATCTCAGCGGAATCGGCGTCGAACCCGAAAGCCACGTGCGCCTCGAACAGGCGGCGTTGCAGGACAGGCTTGGAGACTTCGCAGCGGCATACGACCTCTATACCAGGGCGAATGCCCTGGCCCTGCAGACGCCCCGCGCGCTGGCGGTAGATCCCGCCGCGGCACCGCGCCTGATCCAACGGCTCGCGGATTGCTTCGATAAGGAGTGGCTCGATGGCTGGACCCAAACCCCCGACCCGGACCGACCATCACCGGTGTTCATGCTCGGCTTTCCCCGTTCCGGCACCACGTTGCTGGAGCAGGTGCTGGATGCTCATCCGGCGCTGACGACCATGGAGGAGAAAGATCCGGTGGAGATGCTTCGCGGCCGGATCACCGGTTTGCCCGGCAGCTATCCCGCGGCGCTGGCATCCCTGACACCCGAAACCATCGAGGAACTGCGGGCGGCCTATTTCTCCCGCGCAGCACAGCACCTGGGCGGCGAGCCCGAGGGCCTGCTCGTGGACAAGATGCCGCTCAACACGATCGATGCGGGACTGATCTTCAGGCTGTTTCCCGATGCCCGGTTCATCCTCTCATTGCGACATCCCTGCGACGTGGTCGTCAGCGGATTCATGCAATTCTTCGAGCCGAACGAGGCAATGATCCAGCTCCACACCCTCGAGAGCGCCGTCGAGTTCTACGCGTCGGTCATGGGGCTATGGCAACGCTACGCTACGCTGTTGCCGCTGCAGGTCACGACGGTGCGTTACGAGGACCTGGTCACCGACTTCGAGGGTGAAACACGCCGACTACTCGACTTCCTGGGGCTCGAGTGGGACGAGGCAGTCCGCGACCACGCAAAGCGGGTCAGGCAGCGGCCGGTGTCCACCCCCAGCTACCATCAGGTGGTGCAGCCACTGTACTCCCGATCAATTGGGCGCTGGCACAACTACCGCTTCGCCTTCGATGCGCTGATGCCTGCGCTTGTGCCTTTCATTCAGGCGTGGGGGTACCCCGAATGACTATGCGTTACTAGCGGATGCGCTGGAGATTGAACACTATCGCGTTGTTGCCGGGACGAATCATGACTTCCCGATTGGCAGGTTCGTAGCGATCGCGAGCCACACTAACTCGAACCGATCCCACTGGCAGTCGCATCCCTGGCGTGTAACGCCGTTGCAGGTCCGGCAGCGTTACCCGGGCATCACTGGGTGACAAAATCAGAGTCAAAACACCGAGACTCGGCGTGAGGTTGATAGCGGCCACGACGTCTCGATCCAGCACGATCGACTCAGTGGCGCTTTCGTATCCGGGCTTTTTAATCGTGACTGCGTATTTGCCTGATACGAGCCGCATACCGGGTGTGTAGTCGTGCCCCGCAAGTTCTACCGTCGCATCATCCGGGTTCAGGTTGAAGGTCAGAGAATACAAACGCGACAGCTTGACCTCGCGCTGCGTGGCTGAAGTGCCATGTGTGACACTGCCTTCCCAGGGCTCATATCCCGCAGCACTCACTGCCACGTCATAGCTTCCAGGCGGCAGCTCGAGTCCGGGTGCGTAGACTTGCTCGATGTTCCTGATTCGCACGCGAGCATTCGCCGGGTTTGCTGAGATGGTGAACGGATAGATCGCCTCCGCCAGTGCCAGAGCAACCGTGAGATCGCCGTCGATCGAAATATTTTTTGTTGCGCTCCGGTAGCCGCTTTTTCGAGCCGTGAGGGTGTAGTCGCCGGCTGGGAGTTGCATGCCTGGTGTATACGTTTGCCCAGCGACCTCCACTGTCGCATCTGCCGGGGTCAGGTTGATGACCAGCGTATAAAGTGGCAGGGGGCTTGCGGGTTCAACGTCGCGTGTAGCGGGAGTGTCGATGCTGCGGCTCGGTTCTTCAGTGGCCGCACTTTCATCTGGTGGAACTGCACTGTCCACTGCGGTAGGTAGCAGATCTTGTATAAAGAACGCGACTGCCGCGATCACGGCGAGGCTTGCGATGGCGCCGGTGATCCACCACGGCCGTCTGGATTGGCCGGGTGTTGTGTGCGCCGGCTTGCGAACGTAGGTGGCATCCGAATCTGTGTACGCAGGCACTGCCTCGGGTTCCCGGCCGAGCAACAAAGCGCGGAACTCCTCGACCGATTTAGGACGATTAGCGACGTCCAGTTCCAGGCCGCGATCCACAGCCTCGAGCAGCGCGGGGCTGAGCTGAGTTCGCGCGACTTCGCTGGCCGGCCGAAGCGCTGTACCGCTGACTCGGTTCAGCGCCTCGGGTGGTCCGCTACCAGAGATCATTCTATAAATCACACCGGCCATTGCGGATATATCCGTCCATGG
>JAPUFN010000215.1 GCA_027293665.1 Gammaproteobacteria bacterium
CCACTGAGTAGGATAATGGCTACGTAGGATGCGATATCAGCCGGTGGATTGTTCAGCAAGAACAGGGCAACCCCCTGGCCGATGGCGTGAGTGCCGATGAAAAATCCACAGTTGCGTCCGGGGTTAGGCGCGAGCGCCTTCCAGAAGATCAGCGTTATGCTGAGATGGACCAGCAGCACGGCTGGAACGACTACCGACATAAAGTAGTTGGCGGTTAGATCCAGGTTGGCAGGCGCAACCGTCATCCAGGTTATCGAGAATATCTCGCTGAGCGCTACGCTGAGCAATCCTGCGATGAAGGCGAGCGCAGTTCGAAGCACGGTTGCCTTCTCCTTAGTCTAGTTGAAAGTAAAAGTACCCTGGTCGATTACAACGTCGCCATGCTGATTAGTCGTTCGAAAAAGCGCAGTATTTTCCTCGACCCACATGGAGACAGTCAGCTCGTCACCCGGCATCACCGGTTTGGAGAACCTGCTCTTCATGCTTTTGAATCTGCCAGGGTTGCCGTCGCACAGTGCGTGCAGCAATGCTCGGCCGGTGAAACCCCATGTGCAAAGCCCATGCAGTATCGGTCGGTCGAACCCGCCCATCGCGGCGAAAGACGGATCAGAGTGCAAAGGGTTTCGGTCACCTGAAAGCCGGTAGGTCAGCGCCTGGTCTTCGCGCGTTTTGTACGTAATCTTCTGGTCAGGCTCACGGTCCGGATACTTTAGTTTTTCCGAAGGCCCCCGCTCGCCCCCCCAGCCACCTTCACCGCGGCAAAACAGGCTGGTGTGTGTTTTCAACAGCGGTTTGCCGGTGGCTGCGTCGCTGGAAGTCGATTCAAACTCCAGCACCGCGGCCGACCCTTTGTCGTAAATGCCCGTTATCCTGCCTACGCTTTCAATTTCACCATCTGCAGGAATCTCATCGAAGAGCTCAATTCCCTGCTCGCCGTGCACCATGAGCATCGGATTGAATGAGCCGACCTGGTCCATCGGGACGCCGCCACCGCCGATAATCACGGCAAACGTTGGCAGAACCTTTTGTGGAGTATCTTTGGTATTTTCTGTCGTGAACTGCAGCTCATCGGTACCCGCACCGACTCCGACCGCATACAGCAACGCGTCTTTAGCTGTCCAACTGCGTTTGGTTGGCGAGCCTTCAGCACCGACGGCATCTGGATTTATTGGCATGTCAGGCGTCCTCCCGATTTTCTTGGCGTCTACCTTATCGTGTCATCCACAGCGAAGCCAGGGTCCGCCCGATGCGGCAACAGGCAGTTGGCCCATTGTCCGCGCCATGGTTTAAACTCTGCTATCCCTGGGAATCCCACAGCTGAATGTTTTACGGAGAATTGTGATTCGAGTGCGCCCGGCAATCGTTACGCTTTTACTTCTGACCGTGATGGCCGTGTCGTCTGGTAGCGCGCACGCTGCTGCTTATACATTGCCGGAGAACGGGGACTCCGTTGTGGGTGCAGTCACCCGGATCCGACTCAAGTATGAAGATACGCTCGCCGCCGTCGCGCAAAAGTATGCAGTGGGTTATCGGGAGTTGCTGGACGCCAATCCTGACGTGGATCCCTGGCTGCCGGGTGAAGGTACGGTGATTCAGCTGCCTACGGAATATGTTCTTCCCGACGCTCCAAGAGATGGCCTTGTCATCAACATTCCGGAGTATCGGCTCTATTTCTATCAGGCAGGACAAAACCGGGTCGTCACCTATCCAGTCGGAATAGGCAGGCTCAGCTTTCCAACACCACTCGTGCAGGCAAGCGTTGTTACCCGTATAGAAAATCCATCCTGGACACCCACCGCCGCGGCACGACTCGAACATGAGCAGATGGGAGATCCACTGCCTCAAGTTGTACCGCCGGGCCCGGACAATCCGTTGGGTCGTCTGGCCCTGCAGATTTCGATCCCGGGATACTTCATCCACGGCACTAACAAACCCTTTGGTGTGGGCCAGATGGTGAGTCATGGCTGCATCCGACTTTATGATGAGCACATTGAGACGTTAGTTGAGCTGGTGCCGAACGGTACTCCCGTCTACATCATCAACCAGCCACTGAAACTCGGCTGGCGCAACTCGGTTCTCTATGCGGAAAGCCACAAAGATCTATACGGAGAAAGCACTCGGCCGGAGTTGGTCCAGAAGATTGTCGATGAGACACAGGACCAAGCCGCCAGTGTGGACTGGCGGCTGGTAGATCAGGTGCTATCTGAAATGACGGGGATTCCCGTCAAAATATGAGCGCTCAGCGAGCCCGTGTTATTTGCGTGCGCAACAGGTTTCCGACATGCGCTGTACCCGCTCATTGGCTTCGTTAGCTGCATCGAGCGCCCGCTCTGCGGCACTTTGAGCTGCACCGGCTTCCCGACTGGCTCGCTCAGCCGCAGCTCCGGCTGACTCAGCTGCGTCGGAGGAGCCCGACCCGCTACGTTCCAGCGCACTAACTCGATTCTCCAGAGCCGCCATCTCCGCTGTCGAGGCACAACCGGTGAACAGAAAGATGACCATCATGGCGATGAAAATATTTTTCACAGACTTTTCTCTCGTGGTGACGAACAAGGTAGGCGAACCCTATCATACAGCCGCCGAAATGATAGAGGGTGTGTTGCGGTTATACTGGCGCAGATCTGGGATTTCGGGGAGGGAAAATGGAGCGGAGTTTGCGCGGGCAGGTGGCGGTCGTCGGCGTGGGCGAGACCGAATACTTCAAACGCGGCCAGTCGCCTGATGCCGAATTCAAACTTGCGCTCAAGGCTATTCTGAATGCCTGTGCAAACGCGGGGATATCCGCTAAGAAAGTGGATGGATTCGCCTCGTTCAGCAACGATCGCAGCGATCCTTCGCGGCTGGCAGCCGCCCTTGGCTGCGATGAGTTACGATTTTCGAACATGCAGTGGGGCGGTGGCGGTGGCGGTGGTTCTGCTGCAGTTGCCAACGCCGCGGCCGCAATTGCGACAGGTATTGCCGATTGTGTTGTGGTGTTTCGCGCTCTGGCACAGGGCCAGTTTGGCCGATTTGGTCAGGGCCCCCGGCGCAACAGCATAGCAGGAGACATGGCCCACACGGTGCCGTTCGGTTTGATGTCCCCGGCGCAGATGTTTGCGATGAAAGTCCAGCGATTCATGGCAGACCATGGCGTCAAGCAGGCAGCGCTGCGGGCGATTTCGTTAGCGTCGTACGAGCATGCGCAAAACAACCCCCGAGCGGTGATGTACGAAAAGCCTCTGGATGAGGCCACATACGATGCGTCACGCTGGATTGTCGAACCTTTCCACCTTTACGACTGTTGCCAGGAAAACGATGGCGCCGCAGCCATGATTCTCGTGTCGGCAGACAGGGCGAAGGATTTTGCCAACGAGCCCGCTTATGTTCTGGGTGCGGTTGCAGGATCGCACTATCGCGCAGGGGCGGGCGTTCATAACACGCCGGACTATGCCACCTCGACATTCAAAACACTGGCACCCCGCCTCTACGAGATGGCCGGGGTTACGCCAGCCGATGTCGATGTGCTGCAAAGCTATGAGAACTTCACGGGAGGGGTGTTGATGAGCATCGTTGAACATGGGTTCTGCACACCCGATGGTTGCAACGAATACTTTGTGAAGGAACGGTTCGTCGCACCTTCGGGTGCACTGCCCCTGAATACCAGCGGAGGTAATCTCGCCGAGTGTTACATGCACGGATTGGGATTGAACATTGAGGCGGTCCGGCAGTTGTGGGGTGCTTCCACAAATCAGGTGCGTGACGCGAGCGTCTCGATGGTCATTTCCGGGCCGATGGTCACGCCGGTGAGCGCCTGTATATTCGGCAAGGAGGCGGTGTTGTGACAACGTATCTGAATCCGGGCCTGCCGCAGCCTGCTCCTGCACCGGACGGCCTCGATCGTCCCTACTGGGAAGGTTTGCAGGACGAACGGCTGCTTGTCCAGAAGTGCCAGAGTTGCGAAACCTGGCAGTGGGGGCCTGAATGGGTCTGCCACAGTTGCCATAGCTTTGATGTCGGTTTCCAGGAGACGGCCGCGCAAGGCACCATATACAGCTATGAGCGCGTCTGGCATCCAGTCCACCCGGCGCTACGTGAGCAGGGAGCGTATCTGGTTGTTCTCGTCGAGTTGCCGCATGCCGGGGGCATTCGTCTGGTGGGAAATCTTCTGGGTGATCCGGAGCGGCCAGTGGAAATTGGCCTGGCCGTCGAAGGCGTATTCGAACACCACCCGGATGCGGATCAGCCGTTCACGCTGTTGCAGTGGCGGGAGGCTGACTGACCGGCCAGTGCCCGATTGCTGGAATCGACAAGACCAACTCGAAGTATTAACGATAGATTTAAGGAGTAAGTGTGGCAGAAGTCAGTGGAACCTGTGACGAGCGATTCAACGCTGTGCGAGAAGCGTTTGAGGCTAATTTCGATGAGCGGGGAGACGTTGGTGCCAGCGTGGCGGTCAGCCTCGAAGGTGAATCTGTCGTCGATCTCTGGGGCGGCTACAAAGACGAAGCGAAAACTGAGAAATGGGAAGAAGACACAATCGTCAATGTCTATTCCACCACGAAGACCATGGCTGCCATCAGCGCGCTGTTGCTCGCCGACCGGGGCGAAATTGATTTCTATGAGCCCGTGAAAACCTATTGGCCCGAATTTGCGGAAGCCGGTAAGGAAAATATTCAGGTCCGGCATTTGATGAGCCACACGGCAGGTCTTTCGGGAATGGACGAGCCTTTCTCCGGTGAGGCGTTTTACAACTGGGGTGCTGTGGTCGCAGCGCTTGCCCGCCAGGGGCCCTGGTGGGAGCCGGGCACGCAGAGTGGTTATCACGCGCTGACTCAGGGGCACCTCATCGGTGAGGTC
>JAPUFN010000216.1 GCA_027293665.1 Gammaproteobacteria bacterium
CCTCGATTTCCATGCCGGCCGCGCGGCCAAAGACGATCAGGTCGAGCAGCGAATTGCCGCCGAGCCTGTTGGCGCCATGCACCGAAACGCAGGCCGCTTCACCCACTGCATAGAGCCCGGCCACCTCCTGATCTTCACCAGCGTCGTTCTGGGTCAGAGCCTGTCCATGTACGCCTGTGGGCGTGCCGCCCATCATGTAGTGACAGGTCGGAATAACCGGGATCGGCTCAACCATCGGATCGACGTGCGCATAGGTCCGCGCCAACTCCATCACGCCCGGCAACCGGCTGTTCAAAACGTCTTCCCCCAAGTGGTCGAGTTTCAACAGGATATGATCCGCATCAGGTCCGACCCCGCGCCCTTCGATAATTTCGATAATCATCGAACGCGCAACGACATCGCGCCCGGCAAGATCTTTGGCAGTCGGTGCGTAGCGCTCCATGAAACGCTCGCCGTCCTTGTTGATGAGATAGCCACCCTCGCCCCGGCACCCTTCCGTCACCAGAATGCCTGCACCATGGATGCCGGTGGGATGAAATTGCCACATCTCCATGTCCTGCAGAGGCAGGCCCGCGCGCAACGCCATGCCGGCGCCATCACCGGTGCACATGTGGGCATTCGTGGTGCTGGCGTAAATGCGCCCCGAACCACCTGTGGCGAGCACCGTCGCCTTCGAGTTGATGAAGACAACTTCGCCACTTTCCAGTTCGATGGCGATGATTCCCACCACCGCCCCATCCTGATTGGTGACCAGATCAACGGCGAACCATTCATTGAGAAACGTGGTATTCGCGCGGATGTTGGCCTGGTAGAGCGTGTGCAATAACGCATGACCCGTCCTGTCAGCGGCGGCACAAGTGCGGGCCGCCTGCCCGCCCTTGCCGTAATCTTTGGACTGACCACCAAAGGGACGCTGATAGATACGGCCGGATTCCGTTCGCGAAAATGGCATGCCCATGTGCTCGAGTTCGAACACGGCCTGCGGGCCTTCACTGCACAGGTACTCAATCGCATCCTGATCGCCGATGTAATCCGAACCCTTTACGGTGTCGTACATGTGCCAGCGCCAATCATCGTCGGGGTCATCGCTGGCAATCGCGCAGGTGATGCCACCCTGGGCCGAAACGGTGTGCGAGCGCGTGGGAAATACCTTTGAGATAACAGCCGTCTTGAGCCCGGACTCTGCAAGCTGCAGGGAGGCCCGCATTCCCGCACCGCCGCCACCGACAATGACACCGTCGAAATCCATTTTTCGAATTCTGGTCATAGTGTTAGAGACTCCAAAACAGCTGTAGCGCCCAGACTACATACACAAAAAGAAACATCAGACAGCCCGACTGGTAAACCAGGCGAAAGGCCGTTGCATGAGCACCAAAGTAGTGTGGCCGGATGTAATCGGTGCCTATCGTCCACATTCCGATCCAGGCATGCGCGGCCGTCGAGAACACCATAAGCGTGCTGAACAGCACCATGGCTGTGGAGCCGAAGTAGGCAACCAGCTTCGCATGTGTCATCTCTGGGTTCGCTATAAAGAAGCCGACGACACAAAACGTGTACAGCGCCATCACGACGGCGCTGACGCGTTGCACGATAAAATCAGAAAGCCCGCTGCGTGTCAGGCTGGTGACATTCGTTACCATAACCAGATCCCTAAAGCGGCGGTCAGAATTGCGGAGATGATAAAGACGGCGATTGAACTCGCAGTTGCCGCTTCGAACGAGTCGCCAATGTGGAAATCAAGCAGCATGTGTTTGATGCCTGCGACGACGTGATAGGTGAGCAGCGCAAGAACCGCAAGCATGACGAGTTTCGGCAGCGGCTCGCTCATGACCGCCTGCGCATCCGCAAAACCGGCGGCCGAGCGCAAAGCCAGATCCAGCATCCACAGGAGGTAGGCGATGCCAACGAACAGGATGACACCGGTAACACGATGGAGGATGGAGGCGATCGCGGTGATCGGCCAGGCAAACTCGGTCAGAGACAAATAGACAGGTCGTTGCTTATTCATGGTCTCTCATCCCCGGTTATCTTTATTATTCTGGTTCGTTTTGATTCTAATTCTTCTGCCTGGCTTGCTACCTGGTATGGCGCCGTCAACCAAAAACACGATAAGACTGCGTCAGCATAGCCGCCGCGACTATGCCACGCTGACTGCTTAGCGCCTCTGAGACAACTGTTTGTTCCCCACCCCGGGTCCAGGATTTTAGTCTGCTCGCCGGGGAATTGCCAAGCTGAACCCCAGGCAAAGTCTCTGAATTGACATCGAGCGCGACCGTTTATAGGCTCAGCGGCCTATTCCAATAAAGCCAGGGCATTGATCCTGGCAGATAACACGCTCAGCGGAGGACGCATGGCAGATAAGCCGGGTAGAACGGCCCAACTTTCCATCGACGGCAAAACTATAGAATTACCTGTGTTAAGTGGGGAAATCGGACCCGACGTTATCGATGTCGGCAAGCTGACCGCAGAGGGCTATTTCACCTACGATCCCGGATTCGTCTCCACCGCAGCCTGTGACTCGGAAA
>JAPUFN010000217.1 GCA_027293665.1 Gammaproteobacteria bacterium
CGCCAGGCATGCAACGATTGCGAAGGCGCATGCCCCTATGGTGTTCCGATCGCAGATGTACTCAGAACACGAATGTACGCGGTCGATTACAAAGACGTCGACTTCGCGCGCTCTGAGTACGGGGCGCTGCCAGTCAACGCCGCCGCCTGCTTGAGCTGTTCGGGCGAACCCTGCCGCAATGCCTGCAGCTACGGTCTGGCTGTTGCTACCCTCTGCGCCCCAACCCATCGCATTCTTGCCTGAATCTTCGCCGGAATCCGGATCAATGACGAGCAACGTTCTGGTTTATGACTGTTTCAGCGGAATCTCCGGTGATATGCACATCGGCGCAATGCTCGATATCGGCGTTCCAGCAGATTATCTCAGCGCTGAGTTGGCGAAGCTCGACGTCACTGATGAGTTCGAACTGCAGATCACGACCGAAGCCAAGATGGGTATCACCGGCACAAAAGCAACGGTGGCGATTCGAAGCAAACCCAACCACGCACGTCACCTCTCCGACATCACAGCGATAATCAATTCGGCAGACTACCCGGGAAGCATTGCGTCTCGCGCGATCGACATGTTCCAGGCAATCGCTGTGGCGGAAGCGAAGATTCACGGCACAACAGTGGAAGCCATTCACTTTCATGAGGTTGGAGCGACCGATTCGATCGTCGACATAGTCGCAGCAGCAATCTGCCTGGAGCATCTTCAGCTCGAAGAAATTTTCTGCCCGGTGCTCGAGCTTGGCGGCGGCATGGTGCAATGCGCTCACGGTCTGATGCCCGTCCCGGCACCGGCAACTGCGGAGCTCTTGCGCGGAGTTCCCTGCCGCTACGACGGCGTCGATCAGGAAGCCACCACCCCGACGGGAGCTGCAATCCTCAAGTGCAACGTCGATCAGTTCTCCCAACCTGCAGGCTTTGTCGCCGATCGGATTGGCTACGGCATCGGCCAGAAAGATTTCACCTCACCCAACGTACTGCGTGTCATGCTCGGTCACGCGGCCACGCGACCGCACAAGGGCTACGAGTTCGAGAGCAATCAGCTCATTGAGTGCAATATTGATGACATGACCGCCGAAGCATTCGAGCCTTTGTTGAATGCGTTGTTCGCCAGCGGTGCCCGGGATGCGTACATGACACCCGTGATTATGAAGAAATCACGGCCAGGCACCCAACTGTCTGTACTGTGCGCTGATGATGACGTCGATCGATTGCTGGGAATCCTCTTCATGAACTCAACCACAATCGGTGTTCGCGTGCATCCAGTATCGAAGCGTATGCTTACCAGAGAAACCAGAAAGCTGAGTACTACGCTTGGCGAGGTCAGGGTCAAATTCGCAACATTGCCTGACGGATCGCAGCGGTGGAAAATTGAGCACGATGACGTGCAGGCGATTGCCAGCGCCGGAAAACTCGACTACCTGAGCACGAAAAATCAACTGACAGCGGAGATCACCGCGGCGTGTGCAGATGACGAGAACAATGCAGAAAGCAACGAGGACTGATATGCGAGATCTGGCGGAAATCCTCGAATCGTTCAAAACAGGCGCAACAAATCTGAACGATGCCGTGGTCGAAATCGGTGACAGCTTTTTTCGCGATCTCGGGCACAGCACGCTCGATAGCGATCGCGTCCGGCGCAACGGTTCCGCTGAAGTCATCTACGGCGAGCATAAAACTCCACAGCAGATAATCGATCTGGTCAGCGCGTTGAAAGAGCAGGGTCAGAACATTCTGATCACGCGAGTCTCGCAGGATATCCACGTTGCAGTCTCCAGTGTGATTCCCGATTCCGTCTACTATGAAGACGCACGACTGATCAGTTTCGTGCAGGAACAACAGCCGCAGGTCGATACCACAATCGCGGTCATCACCGCGGGGACTTCCGACATGCAGGTTGCCGAGGAAGCCGCCCGCACCGCTGAATTTCTAGGCAACCGGGTCGACCGCATCAACGATGTCGGTGTTGCCGGCCTGCATCGGCTGTTAGCAAGGATTGAGCAGATCCGCACGGCCAGAGTAATCATCGTCGTAGCCGGTATGGAGGGTGCGTTGCCAAGCGTCGTCGGCGGTCTCGTCGACAAACCGGTGATCGCTGTTCCGACCAGTATCGGTTACGGTGCAGCGTTTTCGGGCATCGCAGCACTGCTCGGTATGTTAAATAGCTGCGCATCCGGAGTGAGTGTGGTAAATATCGACAATGGCTTTGGTGCGGCTTATATGGCGAACATGATTAATCGCCTGTAGCGAAAATCAGTGGCAGTCAGTAGTAGACAATGAAACAGACGACATCAGAAGGGGGTTCGAACTTGCAGCCTGAGACACTGGCAAAATACGAAAAACTGAAAACGTCCATCGCGCAATTCGACAGCGTGATCATCGCGTTTTCTGGCGGTATTGACAGCTCCCTGGTTGCCTACGTCGCCGCCGAGGTACTCGGCGACAAAGCGCTTGCTGTCACCTCCGGTTCAGCCAGCCTCAAACGCAGTGATTTGATTCTTGCGCGCGAGCTTGCCGTCAAGTGGGGGATGCAACACGAAGTCATCATCACTGATGAGCTCAGTAAACCCGACTACCGGGCAAACCCGATCGACCGCTGCTTTCACTGCAAGACGTCGCTCTACGACGCGCTGGAATCATTGTCGAAGCAACGGGGCTACCGCCAGGTATTGAACGGCACGAATTGCGACGACCTGGGTGACCATCGTCCGGGGCTCATCGCTGCGGCCGACCACGCGGTCAGGTCGCCACTGGTTGAAGCCGGCTACCACAAGTCCGACATTCGTGAACTGGCCGGCCATCTTGGTCTGGAGAACGCCCAGAAACCGCAAGCCGCGTGCCTGTCCAGCCGGTTTCCCTACGGCAGCCACATCACCAAAGCCCGTCTTGCACAGGTTGAACAGGCCGAGGAAGTCCTCGCCGAATTTGGTTTTTCGCAATATCGAGTGCGTCACCACGAAGAGATCGCGAGACTCGAACTGTTGCCTGAGGAGATAGCAAAAGCAGTGGCGCTTGGAGAAGTACTCGAACAGCGGATCCGCGCCTGTGGTTACCGCTTTGTTACGATAGATCTCGTAGGGTTTCGCTCGGGTTCGCTCAACGAGGGCATCATCAACGTGGTCCAGATCAGCAACTAACCGGATCGATAGCTGAAAAGCTTCAAACTGATATAAGTTAAACCTATATCCATATGTTTTTTCTCAATTAGTCCTCTACTGACAAGGCTGAGAGAGGCGCGTATAGTCGATCGTTCGTCTGCTCACTTGGGGGGAAGCAGATATGGATCGGGATACCAAGCTCTTACTGCTTGCGGCCCTCGGACTGGCGCTTCTGGCTTCTCTGAGCGCTGAGGCGTTCGCCCTGCTCTAAGCCTGTCGAGAAACACCAGTGCGGTCCGATTACGGACCGCATTGTTCATTCCACACTGGCCTTTTATTGCAGGCCAGAATCAGTGATCGTCGGAAGTGGCTCAGTAACTGAGCCACCTACGATCGTCACCTGATAGGCCTTGAGAAATTCAACCGGCATCTTCACCGGCCGTCCCCGTTCAAGATTCATGCAGACGAAGTCCACATGACCACGCAGCACCGTTACCCCGCTCACCGGATTGAGTATCTGGTAGCGTCGGGTGATTCTGAGCTTCCCATCATTTGCGGAGATCCAATTGCCGATCAGCAGCCGGTCGCCCTCGTAACACGCCACGAGATAATTCACGTTGATTGTTCTGACAGCCATCCCTCGAGCCATCGCAACACACTGCGCCTCCGGCAGACCGACCGCAGCCGAGTGCGCCCAGGCGCAGCTTTCGAGCCAGCGAATGTAGACGACGTTGTTAACGTGCTCGTAAGAGTCGAGGTCCGCCTTCGTCGCAGTCATCTCAATAAAGAATGGCTCAGGATGATCCCAGAGCTCAGTCACGGACATCACCTCTCGACGAGCGTGCACGCTGGTCCCACTCGCGACCACAGCGTGCCAATGAAGACGTTCGACGGCACGCTGCCAATGCATCAATCCCGCGCAGAGGCTTCCGCTACCTGCTTGGAATAACGCTCGGGAATGGGAAATTTGAATATTCGGGCAGCATTCAAGCCAAGAATCTGCGCACGCTCGGCATCATTCAATCCGCCCATCGTCCGCTCTATGGCAGCAGCAGAGTGAGGCCACGTGCCTTCATGGTGCGGGTAATCGTTGGCCCACAGGAAATTCTTCACCAGGCCATGTGCCCGCGCGAGATCCAACCCTGGCTGGTCTTCCTGAAAACTCGCAAAACCATTTTCCTTGAAATACTCACTGGGCAGCTTCGCCAGTTGCGGTCGAACCCACATGTGGTGTTTCTTGTACGCTTCGTCCATCGCTGACAGTGCCCAGGCCACCCAGCCGATACCCGCTTCGATCGTACCGAATTTCAGTTGCGGGTAGCGATCCAACACGCCCGATGCACATAGATTGACGATAGGCTCCATCGTTGGAGCCAGAGAGTGCACGGCGTAATTGATCACCGCACCGCCGTTGCCGCGGGCGGTGCGCGGATCCCGACCCGTTGAGACGTGGAACGTCACCGGCAAATCGACATCTTGAATACACGCCCACAACGGATCGAACTCCGGCAGGTTGTAGTTCACGGCAGTATGGTCAGGCGGCCCCCAGACCGGCTTGCAGGGTAGCGACACTCCGCGAAACCCGAGCTTCGCGCAGCGTACGATCTCCGCAATGGTACCGTCGAGGTCTGCTGGCGCCATGCAGGCCATTGGCGACAAGCGGTCGTTGAATGCCGCAAACGTCTCCCACGCCCAGTCGTTGAACACGCGGCACATGGCTTGACTGAATTCGGCATCCGGTGTCGCCCAGATCGTCAGTCCTTTATTAGGGAACAGCACTTCACAATCCACGCCATCCGCCGCCAGATCCCGCAACCGCTCTTCAGGCGTCTTCCCGGACTGGTTCCTCAATGCATCTTCGCCTTCGAATTTGATGTTCTGCAGTCGCAGCGGTCGGAAACCCTCTGTCGTCTGGAACTTGTCACCCTTGGCGTTGACCGACACCCCGGGCAGGCGATCGGCGTACTTCGCGTCCATCCGGCTGCGCCACAGGTCCGACGGTTCCTGAACGTGACCGTCCGCCGACACCACAAAATATTTATCGGGGTCTTCCGCACGCGCCGTGCGCGACCAGCCATCGTGTCCAGGGCTTTCGGTCCGCCACTGGTTGTTTGCGTCTGCGCCTTGGTCCGCCATCAAGTTCCTCTCTTCAGCCCTGCTTCTGGTGCACCGGCCTATTCTACCCTTTTCAAGTTTGCCGAATCGGAATCTCAATGCACAGGCCCTGCAACTGCTCGGTGAGGAAGATCTGGCAGGACAGGCGGCTGGTCGGTCGCCTCTCATAAGCATATTCCAGAAGCTCCAGTTCATCTGCGCTCGGCGCTGGCATCCTGGATGCCCACTGCGGGTCCACATAACAGTGGCATGTCAGGCAGGTGCAACCGCCACCACATTGACCGAGAATTCCGCCAATACCGAAGTCCAGCGCGCCATCCATAACCGATGCGCCAACGGCGATTTCCACCGATTCGCGCCCCCCATCCGCCTGGATGTAAGTCACCTTGGGCAATTCAGGCGACTCGCAGCGACCAGTAAACCGGCTCGCACTCGCTCTTCGGCCCAGTTAAACTGGCGTGTTTGGCCAGCAATCTAATCCTGTGATTCTCGATCTTCATACGCATTCCATCAAGTCTGACGACGGCCGGGCAAAGGTCCAGAATTACTGCCAGTGGATCCGCAACCGTGAGCTCCCCATCGACGGTTTCGTGCTCACCGAACACAGACAGTTCGACCTCGAGTCAGACTATTCCAGTTTGGCGAAGTCATTCGATCTTTGCATCCTCAAAGGGGCGGAGGTGGAGACCGAATACGGCCACGTTCTCGTATTCGGCGTTACCGAGGCCCTGATGGGCGAATTCGATTTCAGCAGTATCCATCTGCCACTGGCTCAGGTGATCGAGGCAGCTGCCAGGCACCACGCAGTGCCTGTTCCCTGCCACCCCGGACGCAAGCGTGTGGGCATGTCGGCTCATCTGGCTGAATTCGGCATTCCCGACGGAGTCCGGATCGTGGAAATATACAACGGTGGCAGCCGAGACCAGGAAGACACCATTGCCCAAGCGATGGCTACGGAGCACAACTACCTCGGCATAGGTGGCAGCGATGCCCACATCGTGAGTCACGTCGGCCGCTGTGCAACACGTTTCCCTGGCCAGATTCGTGATGAACGCGAGCTGGTGGAAGCGCTCAACGCGGGCGAGTTCGAGGCGCTCACGTTTCGAGATGCCGCATGAGTGATCTGGCCGACATCGACGCTCTGCGAGCTGAATTCCTGAATAAAGACTTCGACGTGCAGACTTTTGTTTTCGAAGCCTCGCAACTGGCGAGTTACGCATTGGCGTGCGGAGAAACTGCCGCCAGCTACACTGACCCGGAAGATGACGACTTTCAGGCGCCTCCGACATTTCCAACGAGCCTGCAACCCAAACGCCGCTTACCCGAGGGTTTCCCCAAATTACCCGGCCTGGGGATGGACGCCGGTAAGGCCGTGGCACCAAAGCTACCCATCCGTCCGGGTGTCGAGTTGACCGGGCGTACCCATCTGCATGACATCTACCGCAAAACCGGACGCTCCGGGCAGATGACGTTCTTCGTTACCCGCATGGAGATCTATGATCCCAACGGCACGCAACTTGCCACAGCGGACACCCGCGTGGTCATCCGCGAAAAACCAACGGCGCAGGACGACACGTGAGCGTTACCACCATTAACGATGTCGAGTTTGGCGAGGAACTGCCGGTCTTCGACCCCGATACGAGCCTTGAGAACGTCATTCGTTTTACCGAAGCAGCCGGTTGGCGCGGGTCTCGATTCACCGATCACGCAGCCGCCCGCAAAGAAGGACTGCCGGGTGCGCTGGTGCCAGGCATCATGAGCCAGGGATTCCTCGCCGCCATGATTCACCGCTGGGCACCCACAGCAATCATTACCAATGTGGACACCATTTTCAGGGCGCCCGTGATCGTCGATGATGTTTATCACATCAACGGTGTCATCACCGATGTCGATTTAGACGCCGGTACCGTGGAAGTCGACCTGACGGTGACTAACGAGAAAGCTGAAACCCGCGTGTTCGGTACAGCCGCCGTTCAATTACCGACGTGACCTCCCTTCTAAACGGGTGCTGACACGGGTTTGAACAAGGGAATCGACAGTTCTTCATGAGGCTCCCACTCCACCTCTACCGACTGCCCGATCTCGAGCGTTGCCGGATCGGCAAGCCCCACCACGTTTGACAGAATTCGCGGACCTTCCTCGAGGTCGATCCAGGCAACCGCGTAAGGCAGTCGCGAGCGGAAAAACGGATGGTAACTCTGCCTGATCACGCTGAATGTGTAGACCGTGCCCTTGCCAGAAGCCGTGCGCCATTCCAGATTGTTGCCCAGACAGTGCGTGCAGTGGTGGCGGGGATAGAACACGATCTCATCGCAATCGCTGCATTGCTGGTAGGACAACTGCTGGTCACGCGTGCGTTTCCAGAATTCCGCGGTATCGGCTTCGGTCAGTTTCGGTAATGGTCTCTTTGGCGGTAGCGGAGACTCACTCATCTCAGTCTCTCCCCAATATGACACTTCCGGCACAATGCCGGGAGCCCAGCATGCCGCCATTGCCGTGAGCGATCGCAAGTCTTGCACCTGACACCTGTGAGCAGGATTCACCACGCAACTGGCGAACTGCTTCGATCAGCAGAAAGATTCCACGCATTCCCGGGTGGTTCGACGACAATCCACCACCGTCAGTGTTGAGTGCGGGGCCGTCCTGCGGACGATCAAAACGCAGCCTGCCACCTTCCACCCAGGCCCCACCCTCGCCTTTGCCGCAAAATCCGAGATCCTCGAGCAACGCAAGTACAGTAATACTGAAAGAGTCATAGATCATGGCAATGTCGATTTCCGCCGGTGCGACACCTGCTTCGGCAAACGCTGAGGGCCCGGATTGAGCGGCGGCACTGGTTGTGATATCGCCACCATTCTCGGTGTATTTCGTCGCCTCGCCGCTACCAAGTATCCAGACGGGCGTATTTCGGCAGTCTCGTGCTACATCGGCGGCCGCGATCACGACTGCGCCGCCACCGTCGGAAATCATGCAGCACTCGAGCAGATGCAGAGGATCGGCGATCATGCGGGAGTTCACGACATCATCGAGGGTCGTTTCCCGGATATCGAGAAATTCGAGATCTTCCATGGCTTTCACAGCTTGCGGATTGCGCATCGCGTGCGCCCGGGTGGCGGTTGATATTTCCGCAAGCTGCCGCGAAGTCGTTCCGTATTCATGCATATGCCGCCTGGCAACCATCGCGTAGTTGGCAACGAGCGTCATGCCGCTGAAAGATTCCATATTGTCTGCGGGGTGGGCACCACCGCCGCGGCCGCCCACGCCAATGGCCTGGGCATTGCTGTGAGCGGTCGATCCATAAGTCAGGAGCGCCACGCGCGCTTTGCCCGCTGCGATATCGCGTCGGGCATGCGCTGCGTGATACTCGTAGGAACTGCCACCCACGCTGGTGGTGTCGATCACATTTGGTTTCAGCCCAAAATACTCAGCGATGTTCAGACCCGCCATGCCACCGCCTTCACCGGCATCGTAGATGGCATCGACGTCCTGCCAGCCGAGACCAGCATCTGCGAGGGCCTGTGCTGCGCTCGCTGCTTTGATCTGCAGCGGGCTGACAAGCCCCGCCACATCGCGCGACGGATACTCATGAATACCGACGATCGCAGCGTCTCTGGCCTGCGCGCTCATGCCTTCCCCTCGTCTATCTGTGATCTACAAGTCTAAGGTGAAAGGTGCAGGCGTCCAAGGTAGGCTGGGCATAGAATCGTCGACACCGGTCAGTCTGAATTGCCGTCACATCCCCTCCCCGGCAGATAGGCAGACAGACGCATGAAAAGGACATTGGGCACATGATCGAAAAAATTCCCTTCGGCAACACCGGCCATGAATCTTCACGGACTATTTTCGGGGCTGCAGCCCTCGGCGCGATGAGTCAGGATCGCGCTGATCGCGTGCTCGAGCTGCTCTTTGAGCACGGTATAAATCACATAGACACCGCGGCAACCTATGGCGAATCAGAGCTCAGGCTTGCCCCCTGGTTGCGCGAGCACCGGGATAAATTTTTCCTCGCAACGAAAACCGGACAGCGCAAGGGCGAGGACGCCCGCGCCGAACTCGAACTATCGCTCACGCGGCTCGGCGTGGATCAGGTCGACATGATTCAGATGCACAATCTGACGGATGAACCTGGCTGGGAGACTGCAATGGGCCCGGCAGGCGCATTGCAGGCGCTGGTCGCTGCGCGCGACGAAGGACTCGTCCGGTTCATTGGCGTAACAGGTCATGGGACCTATGCGGCAGCCATGCACCTGCGCAGCCTGGAAGCATTTCCCTTTGATTCAGTGCTCGTGCCGTACAACTTCTCGATGCGCCAGAACCCCGAATTCGCCACGGATCTGGAAGCTCTGATCGAGGTCTGTCAGGCAAGGCAGGTCGCCATTCAGACCATAAAAGCTGTCGCCCGGCGGCGCTGGGTAGACGACGACGCTGAGCGCAGGTTCAGCTGGTACAAACCGATTACCGACAAAGAACCCCTGAAGCGCGCAGTCGACTACGTGCTGGCCAGACCCGGGCTATTCCTCAATACCACGAGTGACGCAACGTTGCTGGAAGCTATCTTCGCCGCGGCGAGTGCGGACGTCGTGGCACCAAGCGATTCGCAGATGGCGCAGGACAGTGCGGATCTCGGTATCGAGCCACTGTTCATTCGCGATCAGACCGATGAGGTACGAATCAGTGACAGCGCAGGCTAGCAGCCTGTTGTGTTCACGATTTGCCAGCGGATCGTTCAAGTGAAACTGCGTTGAAGTAGTCCTCCAGACGCTTACCCGGTTCGTCGGGATACTCCGAATTGAGCACGTTCGCACCATTGATGCGGTCGATGCGAAAGTTGCGGAACGCCTGGCGCAGCTCACACCAGGCACCCAGCGTCCAACTCTTACCCCAATAGGCTAAAGTGAGCGGCCAGACGATTCGTTCAGTCGCCTGATCCGCGGCATCGCGATAATCGAGGAACACGCGCATGCGCCGATTGATCGAATCACGCACTTCACCAAGCATCTGGCTGGTTTGTTCCGACATCCGCGTATCCGGCACGATGAGTCGCTGTGAATTCAGTGCCGGTCGCAGGCGGGGCGGCAACACCGCATCGATTTTGGCGATGATCCGGTCGGCCGCCTGTGCCATATGCGAATCACCCCAGGTTTTAGCAACCTCCGCACCGAAGACGAGTGACTGCAGTTCCTCTTCGTCGAACATCAGTGGCGGCACCTGGTAGCCGCGGCGCAGGATGTAACCCACACCGGCCTCCCCATCGACGGGAATACCGGAGCCCATGAGATCCTGAATATCCCGATAAATGGTGCGCTCGGATACTTCGAGCTGTTCGGCGAGGGTTCGCGCCGTGACCACGCGGCCACGGCCGAGCATGAGCACGATCTGGAAGAGTCTGTCGGCGGGTCTCATGCCGCGGATAGTAGCAGTCTTGGTGCCATAAAACGCACCACTACTGACATAGCCCTGTCAGTAGCAAGCAAAAAACAACGGTTTATCTGATTCCATACTGCCACAACGGTGTCAGTAGGTGTCAGCTATAGTGGCACTCGTTGCAATGCGGTTAGACCTAACGGAGAAAGTCCCATGCACTGTTCCTGTGCCATCGAAAGAAACCCAATGCACACCCAGAGTATCGTTGAACAGTCGCCACAAGCGCGCATCTGCATGCAGCAGATCCTGCAACCCTGGTTACGCTTCTATCGCCTGCGCCAGATCAGCCGATCCAGAATCGCCCGCGGCAGATAGTACCGGGTATTAGCCATTACAGTAGATAGTGCCGGGCATTAGCCTTTAGCCTTTTCAAGCGAAAAGGCTAAAGGCTAATGCCCGGTACTATTGCTCCGTAGCTAGCCGGCGGCGTTGATTCCCAGCAGGGCTTTGGTCTCCAGGAACTCTTCAAGACCCCACTTGCTGAATTCACGACCGTTGCCAGACTGCTTGTAGCCACCAAAAGGTGCTCCCGGATCGACACCGGCACCGTTGAGGTGAACGTTCCCCGCGCGGATACGACGGCCAATCGCGGCCGCATGTTCCAGATCGCCGGAGCTTACGTATGCCGCCAATCCATAAACGGTGTCATTGGCAATTTTCACTGCATCATCTTCATCTTTGTACGGAATCAGCGACAGCACGGGACCAAAAATTTCTTCCTGGGCAATCGTCATTTCGTTGCTGACATCTGAAAATATCGTCGGCTTGACAAAATAACCGACGTTGAGCCCGTCTGGCCGGCCAACGCCGCCCGTTTCAAGCTTCGCGCCCTCGTCGATGCCCTTCTGAATCAGCGCCTGAACTTTGTCGAACTGAACCTGTGAAACCAACGGTCCAATCTGGGTGTCGCTGTCACTCGGATCGCCCACTTTTATCTGCTCAGCCGTTGCTTTGGCAATCGCTGCTGCCTCTTCCATCCGGCCCTCAGGGACCAGCATGCGCGTTGGCGCGTTACACGACTGACCAGTGTTCAGGCAAACACCAAATGTGTCGCGAGCGATGATTTCCGGAAAGTTTGCATCGTCCAGAATGATATTCGGCGATTTGCCACCAAGTTCCTGGGCCACACGTTTGACCGTGATTGCCGCTTCCTGAGCCACCGAGATGCCCGCTCTGGTCGAGCCGGTGAACGACATCATGTCAATGTCGGGATGGGATGACATGGCAACACCCACTGTCGGACCATCGCCATTCACCAGGTTGAAAACCCCCGGAGGCGTGCCTGCTGCATCCATGACTTCGGCGAAGAGAATGGCGTTCAAAGGAGCAATTTCTGTCGGCTTGAGAACCATCGTGCAACCGGCCGCAATCGCCGGGCCTACTTTTGCAGCAATTTGGTTGAGCGGCCAGTTCCACGGCGTGATCAATCCACACACTCCAATCGGCTCGCGCACAATACGCGCAGTACCTACATCTTCTTCAAACGGGAAATTTTTCAGCGAATTAAGCGCAAACATCAGATGTCCAAGTCCCGCTGGCGCCTGGGCAGCATTCGCAAGGCTTACCGGTGCGCCCATTTCCTGGGAAACCGTTGCTGCTATCTCGCCCATCTTGTCTTTGTAACACTCGATGATCCGCTCGAGCAGTGCTGCTCTGTCTTCAACACTTGTCTGGGAAAATGTCTCGAAAGCAGTCTTCGCTGCAGCGACCGCTTTATCGAGATCCGCCTTGCCAC
>JAPUFN010000218.1 GCA_027293665.1 Gammaproteobacteria bacterium
CCTGAAACGCCGGGAGTATTGCGGACCGCCAATGCGGTTTCGTGACACGTCTTTAAACAACGACTTGCTCAGTTACAGGAGCGTCTGTTCATGAACGCTGATGTTTCCCGCATTTCCGGCGGCGCCTTGTTGTGTCTGCTATTGGCATGGCAACCGGCTGCCTTGCTCGCGCAAGATTTGCCGGCGCAAGAGCTGATTGTGTCGGCGGCAGCGAGCCTTACCAATGCCTTCAGGGAACTTGGTAAAGCCTACGAGCGTGACAATCCGGGACATCGGGTCATTCTGAATTTCGGCGGTTCAGGGCAACTTCTGCAGCAGATCAATCGTGGTGCACCGGTTGATGTATTCGCCTCTGCGGATCAGGAAACCATGAACCGGGCACAAAAACGTAATTTGATCGTGCCTGAATCGCGCATTGATTTTGCGCGTAACGCGCTGGTGCTGATAGCACCTGCTGATTCAGTGCTGGAAGTCGTCAATCTGGGGCAACTGCGGGCAGGGGCAGTATCGCGCATTGCGATCAGCAATCCGGCCAGTGTGCCTGTGGGGCGTTACTCCAGACTTGCTCTGGAAACGGCGGGTTTGTGGCAAGATCTTGCGCCCCGATTTATCAACACCCAGCACGTTCGTCAGAGCCTCGACTATGTATCCCGCGGCGAAGTTGATGTCGGCTTTGTGTATGCGACCGACGCACGCGCAATGCAGAATCGGGTGAAAGTGCTGATGGAAGTATCGACAAGTGTTCCGATTGCTTATCCGATTGCCGTGACTTCAGATAGCCGCAAATCTGAATTGGCGCGACGTTTTATCGAGTTCGTGTCTTCGCTGAGAGGGCAGGTCATTCTTTCCAGACATGGATTCGGTACGCCCTGAAATCTGATGGCCACCTATAATCCCGACTGTCGTGCGTAAGGAGTGGTGGAATGCCCTATGTTGGTTTCATAGCAGTTGGCGTGGGCGCCGCATGTGGCGCATGGATACGCTGGTGGCTGGGGATTGCACTCAACACGGTGCTGCCAAATCTGCCGCTTGGCACGCTCGCGGCGAATCTTGTTGGCGGTTTTCTGATCGGGGTGGCGGTCGAGTTCTTCTCGCAGCACGCAGATCTTCCAGTGGAACTGCGTTTGCTGGTGGTCGCCGGTTTTCTTGGCGGGATGACGACGTTTTCCAGCTTTTCTGCGGAAGCCGTTGGGTTAATGAACACTGCTCGCTATGGATGGATGGCGTTGCTGGTTTCCACTCACGTGCTTGGTTCGATTGCAATGACGCTACTCGGGATTCTGTCCTGGCGGGCAGTATCTGCATAGCAGCTCGAGGGAAGGCAACCTCGCATTGTGATTCGCGGTGGAAAAGAGTTGGCATGGGCGCGATTCCCGTCTTTTCGCCACCCTCTCTGATCCGCTCCTGGCGGAGCAGATCGCATTCCGCGCGGGTCAGGCAAGCTCGTAAGTCTGCGACTTGTTGTTCTCAGAGAGGCCCGCATGGCCGCAGCCAAAAAGCGCTGCCGCCGCCAAAAAACGGTGCCACAATCGTGCGGCGTGGCCCGTGCATTCAAAGAACCGGTCGCTGCTGCTGCTCAAAGCCGAGGACAACGGTATCATTCGGCTCACGAACTCAAAGGTAACTTCAATGACAGATAATTCTGCGCTAACGATTGGCGAAGAGAGTAGACCGGGTGTTCTCAATTATCTGGAGAATTCGGCACAGTCTTCACTTTATCGAAATGGCAAAGTTCTCACCCGGCGAGACGCCGACGGCAGCGATGCCGGCTGGGAGGGCGTCGTGCGTGAAGATCTCGAGATGGGCATCCACGACGGTCGCCGCATGAACGGCGCGAAGCGGTGTACGGCGAAAAGAAATGGTTTCGAATTGCTCACACGGCCAACCCCGGGCCAGATCGACTTTTTGGACCAGAATCAGGTCGTGAACAACTACTACGGTCATTGTGCCGAGATTGTGCAAGAGGCCACCGGTGCACGCGCTTTTGCCTTCGACCATAACATCAGGTCGGCTTCTGGCAAGAAGAGTCAAACACGAATCGAGGGCGGACAGCAGGTACAGGGGCCGGCCCGTATGGTCCATGGGGATTACACGCTCACCAGTGGGCCGCAACGATTGCGTGATCTGGCGAAACCAGCTACCGGCAACGATACCCTGCGCTCTATTCTTGGTGCGGGGCAGTCACTCATTGATCAGGAAACAGTCGACAAGGCACTCGGCGAAGGCGGTAGATTTGCGATTATCAACGTCTGGCGCAACATCGCCAAGGAGCCGGTCGCTACCTATCCAATGGCACTGTGTGACGGCCAAACCGTGCGTCCTGCAGACCTGGTGGTATTCGAGATTCATTACCAGGATCGCATCGGTGAGAATTATTTCGCCAAGCATTCACCGCACCACCGGTGGGTTTGCTATCCCGGCATGACCGGAGACGAGGCGCTATTAATCAAACAGTGGGACTCCGACGGCAAAATGGCGCGCACGAAAGGTGCGGAAGCAGATTCCAGCGAGCCACAGTCGCCCTGTACGTTTAGCTTCCATACTGCATTCGATGACTTGTCCGCCCCGCCCGATGCTCCTGATCGATGGAGTATCGAAGTGCGGTGCATCGTCATCTACGACTGAGTACGGTGGCCGCTGTATTGCGCGCTTGTCGGCGCGCGATTGCTGGGATACCAGGCGTATCCTGGACCGGGGTGTGTCCACAGAGTTGGTAGAAAAGCTACACCACATCGTGTTTCATTCTCGGGAAGTTTTTCGCAGCGCAGTGCAGGCGTGATCGCGGAGCCGGGCATATGGAAAATGTTCCCGTAGGGCGCTACTTCGATACGTTTGAAGGACTGAGTTCGCGCGCACCATAATGTTATGAGCAATACCGCCTGAGTTATTGGGGTTCCTACAACTCGATCCGCGGTGATCGGGTGTTCTGCCATTTTCAGGCTCCGGATGTGGAGTCGTTTCGAAAATCGAACGGACAGCACCAGGTGCCTTTTACGAGGGCCTGGCAGCCTGTCGGACTCAGGATGATTCGGCTGCAGCAGTGGGAGAGCGGCCCAAATATCACCGATTTTTCCCTACATATTCCCGATATGCGCGTCAATATCGGCAAAATCTTTGCTTGCTCTCGCCCGTTTTTATCGAGCCGCTGTTTCGCTATCGAACACCTAACCCGACTTCCGCAACTCAGCACGAAAACACTGGTAAGTCATTGATTGATGGTTCGCGCCATCAAAAGGTCGGCACTACAAGCTGCGGTGCCGGAGCCAGTGTGAAGTGGGAATTATGCTGATATTCGTGGCGGTGGTTGTGCCGGTAGACGCAACTTCAACTGTTGCAAGAGCAACTGGTGATCTTTGTTCGGTTGCGTATAGCGCGACAGCACCAGGTGACGGCCATCTGTGGTTGGCAGGTGTACATCGACCATCTGGATGGTGGCGAACTTCTCCAGCACCGCGCGTGGCGTGAGGCCGGGTGCGCTGGATCGAGTCTGGTGTTTGAGCGTCACGTGCAGGCAGTAGGCGATAAAAGCGACAAAGATGTGCGCCTCAATACGCTCATCGGTTTGATGAAAGATCGGCCGGATGGCCAGATCGTGTTTGAGTTCTTTGAAGGCTTGCTCTATCTCCGTAAGCTGAATGTAGTACTGCCACAACGTTGCCGGATCTTCACCACGCAAATTCGATCGCAGTAAGTAGCGGCCCTCTCGACGCCGCACGATGCGCAGCTTGTCGCGGCGCAGACTGAAGCTAAAGCTCCTCGGCGTGACGGCCTGGTCTTGCGCAGGCAGATTGATGTGCACCAGCTGATAGGCACGCCCGGCTTCTTTCTTGGCGGCACCGAGCTTGATCAGCAGCTGATCGCGAGTGAGCTTTTGCTGTTGCAGTTCATGCAGGCGCCGCCACAGCTTTTTCAAGCGTCGCCGACGCATGCCGCGCTCTTTCAAGGTGCGCGCACGGCTCCTGGCGAGGATGTAGAGTTCCTCGTCCTT
>JAPUFN010000219.1 GCA_027293665.1 Gammaproteobacteria bacterium
CCGGGTGACGGTAGATCAGAAAAGGATGATCAATTGTCGTGCGGATCTCAATCAGCTCGTTCCGTTCAAATATGACTGGGCCTGGCAGAAGTATCTGGATGGCTGCGCCAACCACTGGATGCCGCAGGAGGTCAACATGACCGCCGATATCGCCCTGTGGAAGTCTCCCAACGGACTGTCCGCAGACGAGCGGGTGGTCGTCAAGCGCAGCCTTGGGTTCTTTTCAACGGCAGACTCTCTCGTTGCAAACAATCTGGTCCTCGCAATCTATCGGCTCGTCACAAATCCGGAATGTCGCCAGTACCTGTTACGACAGGCGTTTGAAGAGGCCATTCACACTCACGCCTACCAGTACTGCATCGAATCCCTTGGTATGGACGAGGGCGAAATTTTCAACATGTATCACGAGGTGCCCGTTGTCGCCCGCAAGGCTTCCTGGGCTCTGGACTACACGAAGGAAATATCCGACCCGACGTTTACGACCGGCACACCGGAAACGGATAAAGTACTGCTGAAGAATCTCATCGCCTACTACTGTGTGCTCGAAGGAATTTTCTTCTATTGCGGCTTCACCCAGATTCTATCCATGGGCCGCCGTAACAAGATGACGGGCACCTCCGAGCAGTTCCAGTACATCCTGCGTGATGAATCCATGCATGTGAATTTCGGAATCGATGTGATCAACCAGATCAAACTGGAAAACCCGAGTTTGTGGGACGAGCAAATGCAGTCACTCGCACGCCAGATGATCCTGGAGGGCACGGTGCTGGAAATCGAATATGCCAAGGACACCATGCCCAGAGGTATCCTTGGCATGAACGCCAATATGATGGCCGAATATTTACACTTCATCGCAAACAGGCGCCTGGCGCAGATCGGCCTGCTCGAAGAGTATCCCGGTGTTAAAAACCCTTTCCCCTGGATGTCAGAAATCATGGATTTGAAGAAAGAGAAGAACTTCTTTGAGACCCGGGTGACGGAATACCAGACGGGTGGTGCATTGAACTGGGACTGACAGCCTGTCCTGTCGCGAGACCAGCAGCGTGTTTTTCAACACGTTGCTAGATTCGGGGCTTTCCTCTCTTCGCACTTACCGTTAGTTTTAGCCCTTCCAGTTGGAAGGGCTTTTTTTTATGCGGCTATTCAAGCGTCGCCAACTACGTTATTTCGTAGACTGCCACGTGGCTGGGCACCTAGCTGTGCTTTTTGCGTTCCTTTTTACGTTCGGTGCCAGTCTGTTTACTCCGTTCGGACATCTGCTCGCAGCCGAAACCACGCAGCCAGTCGAGGCGACATACTACCTTCAGGGACTCGACGCACCCGCGGAGATCATCGTGGACCACTGGGGGGTGCCGCACATCTACGCGGGTACGCACTATGACGCCTTCTTCGTACAGGGATTCAACGCCGCACGAGACCGGTTATGGCAAATTGATCTGTGGCGGCGGCGCGGACTCGGTCAACTCTCCGAAGTGCTCGGCGCAAGTTACCTGGAGCAGGATAAAGCCGCACGCCTGTTTCTCTACCGGGGTGGCATGTATCGCGAATGGTTGGCGTACGGCTCAGATGCCAAGCGTATCGCCGAGGCATTCACCACCGGGATCAACGCCTTCGTTCGCCTGATCCGGCGCCGACCGGAGCTGCTTCCCGTGGAATTCGAACTTCTGGACTACGAACCCTCGCTGTGGGATCCAGCAGACGTGGTGCGGATCCGCAGCAACGGGCTGTGGCGCAATGTCACCTCTGAAGTTCGACGGGCGCGCATTGCTTGCCAGGATGGGTTGCCCGCAGCCGCGCTGTGGAAGGTTCTGCAACCGAAATGGTCAACCAGAATTCCCGCAGGGCTCAGCCCCTGTGACATTCCCGAAAATGTACTGGACGTATATCTTCTGGCAAAAGCGCCGGTCGTCTTCGATGCTGATATGACTGCTGCAGCCACCCGCAATCAGGCACTGATTGCGACCGGTCTCACGACTGCCTTACGCGGCGACCTCGGCAGCAACAACTGGGTGGTTGCCGGGGATCGTACTACCACCGGCCGGCCAATCCTGGCCGATGACCCACACCGTGGCCACGCCGTACCATCGTTACGCTACATCGCCCACCTCAACGCACCCGGCCTCGATGTCATTGGCGCCGGTGAGCCCGCACTGCCTGGAATCTCGATAGGGCACAACCAGCGCATCGCGTTCGGCCTCACGATATTTCCGATTGATCAGGAAGATCTCTACGTCTACGAAAAACGCCGCGACGGCTATGAATATGCCGACCGGATCGAGCCATTGCGGATAGTCCAGGAGATCATCAACGTCCGTGATGCCCCGGTCGAAAAGGTCGAGCTGCGATTCAGCCGTCACGGACCAGTGGTGTTCGAGACCAACCGGCAGATCTTCGCAGTTCGAGCCGCCTGGCTCGAGCCAGGCATGGCCCCTTACTTCGGCAGCGTCGAATACATGCGCGCGCAGAACTGGCGCGAATTTGTTGCCGCACTCAACCGCTGGGGAGCACCGGCCGAGAATCAGGTTTATGCCGACATCGATGGCAACATCGGCTACAAACCCGCCGGCCTCTTCCCCCGGCGTGACAACTGGGATGGTCTGCTACCTGTGCCCGGGGATGGTCGATACGAATGGAATGGCTATTTCGACATGGACGCCCTGCCCGAAGAGTACAACCCGGACAGGGGTTTCACCGGCACCGCCAACTCCATGAACCTGCCGGCGGACTATCCGATCGCTGAGCGACGCGTGGGATTCGAATGGTCCGCACCCTGGCGTTATCGCCGACTCTGGGAAGTACTGGAATCCCAGGAACCCCACAGTCTGACAGACTCACACGACCTGCAACGCGACTACCACTCGATACTGGCGCGGGAAGTCATCAGCACGTTGCCACGGCCCATTGCCGACGCAGAGACTTCTGCCGCCGCGGCTGAGGACAGCGCAATCTCCGAATTTCAAATCGGCATCCCGCTGGACGCACCGCCAGCAGCGGACGTTCTGGCGGCCGTGGCGGTGACTGTCCCGGTAGACATTGCCGCGGACGCTGGAGTGGACGTTGCAGCGTATGTTCCGGTGGATGTTCCGCTGGCTGCGGCGCTGGAAATACCGCCAGCTACGTTGCCGGACGAAGCGCTGATTGCACCTGCAGAACCAGCCGTAGATGCATCACTGTACTCAGCGACACATACGCCGACCACCTGGCTGCAATCCTGGGATGCCGTCCTGAACGTGGATTCACCGCAGGCTGCACTTTACGCGCTGTGGTATTACCGCCATCTGGCCCCGGCGCTGGCGACTCATCTGGCAGCCGAGGTCAGCGACCTTGTGCAACCCCTCGACTCGCTGAGCGTGTTGGCAGCGCTCAAGGATGATCCTGCAGCCCGTCAGATCGCATCGACATCGCTGGCTGCAGCCTGGCGGGAAGCCATCACTCTACTTGGTGCAGACCCACAAGCCTGGCGCTGGGGGGACCTGCATCTCATCCGCTTCGCGCATCCATTGCTGGACCTTGCCGCAGAACCGCTCAAGGCTAAGTTGCGCTATAAACCTCATCCCCGGGGTGGCAGCGGCAATACGACAAACAGCACAAGTTTCTCCCCTGCAGACTTTCTGGTCCGCTCCGGAGCTTCATTTCGCATGGTCCTGGATGTCGGGCGTTGGGACGAAGCCGAAATGACGAACGCACCGGGCCAGTCGGGCGATCCTGAATCACCTTTTTATCGAAACCTGCTGGAGGGCTGGGCTAACGATTCAAGCTTCCCGCTGCTCTATTCCAGAGAAGCCGTGCTCGCCAATCAGGCGCTCAGGATTGAACTGCTGCCTCAGTGAGCCGTCGCGATTGCGCTAAGAAATTTATCCAGTTCGATATTACGGCCGCAGAGGACCACCGCGACTGTTTTACCGGCAAGTTCGCTGTGATGCTCCAGGGTCTGCAGGCAGCCGGCTAATGCCACCCCTGCTGCACCTTCAACGATCCAGCGTTCGTTTTCGGCAAGAACCCGCATCGCACTGATGATCTCGGCTTCGCTGACGAGCACATATTGATCGATGAACCCCTGGCACAACTCAAACGTAATTGAACCTGGTTCGACCCCACCAGCCGTGCCATCTGAAATAGTCGGTGCATCAGTGACCTGCCGGATCTCTCCAGCCAGGAGGCAATCATGCATCGCCGATGCATTACGCGCCCAGCAGCCGTACACCCGGGCCTGTGGAAACTTCGCCCTGACGCTTGCAGCAACGCCGGATATCAAGCCACCGCCACCGACCGAGACGAACACTGCATCCAGAGCAGTACATTGTTCAGCCAGCTCCGCACCGACCGTGCCCTGGCCGGCGATGATCAGCGGATCGTTGTAAGGCGAAACAAACTTCATCCCGCCGGCTAGCGCGGCAGTTTTTGCCGCGAGCTCTGCATCGAGTCCGTCGCCTTCGACAAATTCGAGATCCACCTGGCCATCTATGAGAACTGCTGACAGTGCTTTGAGCTTCAGCGGGGAAATTACTTTCGGCAGGTAAATGGTTGCCCGCAAACCGGTCACACCAGCTGCAAACGCAACACCAAGCGCATGGTTGCCGGTTGACGCGGTAATGATGCCCCGGTCCCGCTCGCTTGCGTCCAGCGTCAGCAGGCGATTGAGCGCTCCGCGCAACTTGAACGAACCCGTGTGCTGAAGATGTTCGCATTTCAGCAGAACATCGGCTCCATCAAGCCAGTGGCAGCGACTGACTGGTGTCCTCAGAACATAAGGCTGCAGACGCGCCACCGCCTCTGTAACTGTCTGTGGCAGAGTTTCGGCAAGAGTACTCACTGGCTCAGATGCTGCCAGCGAATGTCAATCGAACTGTCGCGTGACGAGCAGCGTGTTTTTCAGCACGCTGCGAGCTCCGCCAGCATATCCCTGAGCGCCTCGACGAACGCCAGCGGCTGGTCAAGAAACACATGATGTTGCGCATCAGCCACGGCTACGGCTGGAAAGTCACTCACGATAAGCTCACGCATATAGGCGAGCGTCCGGGCAGAAAAGAGCTCGCTCTTCTCGCCATAGATCAAACCGAGTCGAACCTGCAGGTTGCGATAGTCTTCAGGTACCCGTTCCGAATTTTTCAGGGTTGCAGGCAAATCATCGTCGAATTTCCAGACCCAGCCACCGCCGTCAGCACGCATCAGCGAATGCCGGGCAATGTACTCCAGGATGTAGCCATTCTCACAGGGTTGTGGCGGTTGCAGGCGGAACCGGCCCAGCGCAGTTTCGCGATCGGGATATACCTTGGTCTGACCTCCCATCATCATCATCGGGTGATCGGGTAGCGGCTCTTCCGGGTCGCGGATACCCGAATCGACCAGAATCAGGGCGCCAAATCGCTCGCTGTGCAGGTCGGCTGCTTTGACCGCCATGTGACCGCCAAAACTATGCGCAACCACAACAACGTCTTTGCCAAATTCCGCGTGATCACAAACCGCTACAATCTCGTCTGCATAGGTCGCACCATCGTATTCATAGCGGTAGTCAGAGTCCCCCATGCCGGACAGGTTCATCGCGGCCACCTGGTAGTCACCGACAAAATGGGGCGCGATAAAATCCCACCAGTGGGCGTGGGCATTCATACCATGGATGAACAGTAATCCGGGCTTGGCGTCATCTTCACTCCAGCGCTGATAGACAACGTCACAATCGGCCACCTCGACGCTTGCGCTGGTATATTCGGTCTCAACCGCTTCGAAGAACCACTCCGGAATCGTCGGCGCACTGCCCTTGTCCCAGCGGGCCACGACTAGAGTGCTCCGAACCTTTTCAAATGAAAATCGACGTTGCCGAACAACGTATCGATCATCGTCAGACGTTTGAAGTAGTGGCCGATGCTGAGTTCCTCCGTCATACCCATACCACCGTGCAACTGCACTGCACTCTGACCCACAAACCGCCCTGATTTACCGACCTGTACTTTGAAGGCAGACACTGCCTTTTTCGCCTCGGCGCCGTAGCCCTCGGCCATTCGCATCGCGGCCATGAACATCAGGGATTTAGCCTGCTCATGTTCCATGAACATGTCGACCATCCGGTGCTGCAATACCTGGAACTTGCCAATCGGCTGACCGAATTGTTCGCGGGTCTTACAGTATTCCACAGTCGCTTTATAAAGCACCTCCATACAACCAACCGCCTCGGCACCCACGGCGAGAATGGCTTCATCGATGACCTGCTCAATAACCCCAAGGCCTTCGCCCGCGGCACCAAGGAGGCTTTCAGCCGGTAGCGCAACACTGTCGAACGTGATTTCGGACGCGCGAAAAGCATCTACTGTCGGGTAATCGCGGCGCGAGATTCCATCCGCGTTGGCTGGCACTACAAACAGCGACACACCATCCACGTCACGCTGATCGCCAGAGGTTCTTGCCGAAACGATGAGAAAATCGGCGGACGGCCCGTTCAATACGACCGCTTTGTAGCCGTTGAGGACCCAGCCGCCCGAGTCAGCCGCTGCCGCCTGTGTCGTGAGGTCAGCCAGATTGAAGCGTCCCTGCGGCTCAGCGTAGGCCAGCGCACCCTGGGTGGAACCATCTATTACACCAGCGAGGTAGCGTTCCTTTTGCGCGGCGGTTGCGGCCACCTTCAGCGCACCACCCGCCATGACCACGGTCGCAACGTAAGGTTCGACGACCAGACCCTTGCCGAAGCCTTCCATCATGATGATGGCTTCAATGGCACTACCGCCAAAACCACCATCCGCCTCATCGAAAGGCACTCCCAACCAACCCAGTTCCGCAAAAGTCTGCCAATGACTCGCGCTGTAGCCGAGTTCCTCCTTCACAATCTTCTGGCGGGCCTCGAATGCATAGTCCTTTTGAATGAACTTCTCGATACTGTCCTGCAGCAGCGTTTGTTCGGCGGAAAAAGAAAAGTCCATGGCATCCCCTTAAACGGTATCGAACATACCTTGTAGTGCCAGCAAAGCATAGTCACGGCCCGGGCACTGTGATATTACCTGTTGCCCATCGATCCCTCAGGACACGAACACCAATGAGCTACAACACGATTATTTACGAAGTCGAGGATCGCATTCTCACGCTGACACTGAACCGGCCCGAAATACTCAACGCGTTCAACCGTGAAATGCTCAGCGAAATGGTCGATGCATTCGACCGCGCCGATGCCGACGACGAGGTCCGCGTGATTATCGTGACGGGCGCAGGCCGTGCCTTCTGCGCCGGTGCAGATCTGTCCGCCGGTGATGACACGTTCAACGCCGATGGCCGCGAAGACCGCGAGAGCGGTTTGCAGCCTGATGGTGGCGGTGAGTTGACCTTACGTATTTTCGAGCTGAAGAAACCCATTATCGCCGCCATTAATGGCGCTGCGGTCGGTATTGGCATCACGATGACGTTGCCGATGGATATTCGAATTGCCGCGGACGTGGCGAAGTTCGGTTTCGTTTTCGCCCGTCGTGGGATCGTGCCGGAGGCTTGTTCGAGTTACTTTCTGCCGCGAGTGGTTGGCATCAGTCAGGCGCTGCAATGGTGCTACAGCGGTCTCGTATTCCCGGCAAACGAAGCGCTAAGCGGTGCGTTGGTGCAAAGCCTGCATCCCAAGGAGGACTTGCTGGGTGCCGCGCGCGCCATCGCCAGTGAAATTGTGGCGAACACGTCGGCGGTTTCCGTTACTCTCATCCGCCAGATGATGTGGCGTATGTTGGGCGCTGATCACCCGATTGAGGCTCACAAGATCGATTCCCGCGGTGTATATTTCACCGGGCGCTCGGCAGATTCCAAGGAAGGCGTGGCTGCGTTCCTCGAAAAAAGGGACGCCCAGTTCCCGGGAAAGGTATCAACGGATTTACCGGGTTTTTATCCATGGTGGGAGCAACGGCACTTCTCATAGACAGCCCGTGGCAAGCACCTGTCAGTTCGCTCGTGCGGGCTACCCGGAAGGACAAAAAATATGACGGATCCGACAGATTCACCTGAACCACTCCCACAGATCGCACAGAAAGCGCCCTATCCGATCGAAGTCCAGGCGGGCGAGAAGTACTTCTGGTGCGCCTGTGGCAAGAGCGAAAATCAGCCGTTTTGTGATGGCTCACATCAAGGCTCAGAGTTCACACCCTATGCGTACAACGCGGAAGAAGACCGCACGTTGTATTTTTGTGGCTGCAAGCAAACAGCGGGTGCGCCGCTGTGCGATGGAACCCACAACGGGCTCTAAGTCGTTTCTCAAAGCATGCTTTCTCGATTTCTGCAGGGTAAAAACCGCGTTGATCATCCCGACTCAGCCGTCCGTCTGCGGGCGTTGGAGTCGCTTGATGACTCTGACTCGGATTCCGCACAACAGATTCTCTGCAACGCAGCCAGAACAGATGAAGCTGAAGATGTGCGGCGAGCAGCAATCGCAAAGCTGAACAGTCCAGAGGTTCTGGGCGAGCTACTAGCCGTGGCGAGCTTGTGCGAAGCAAGTGCCGAACGCATCGCTCGCCTGCTGCCAACCGGGTCCAACAGTGAACTCGCATCCCACCCCGCCGTTATTAAAGCGCGCGTGCTGCAGGCACCGCTCATCGAGATCGCACAGATCGTGCGGGAAGTCACAGATCCAAGCCTTTTAACCGAACTGGCATTGACCCGGCGGGGTGAAGTGCGCGAACAAATTCTGCAACACCCGGCGTTCGACACATCAGATGTACTCAGCGAACTGGAGAGAAAATCGCGGGACCGGGACAAGTCGCTCAACCGCCTGGCCCGCGAGCGCCTTGACATCATCAAGCAACTGAGGGGCTCAAGCGAACAATCGGCGACCCGGCTGGACGAGTTGCTGCAAACGCTAACGAAGCACACGGAGCTGGACAGTGAGAGCACCGGCTACTGGCCGAAATTCGAGACACTCAGAAACCAAGCAGCCGGCCTGCTGCAACGTCTTACCGAAAACCACCAGGCGCTGCTGCCTCACGCAGAAGGTGTGAGTGAGATCACCACGCTGCAGGATCGATTCGAAAAATTCCGCGGTGTTGAGATCGCACCCAGCAACGCAGCTGAGAAATCGGGTCCGGCCATACGTGATCCTGCAGACGCTGATCCGTTCGACTTGCTCGTGGCCGGATTTACGAAGCTGGAAGCGAGTCTGACTGCGAGCGCAGATTTCGGCAGTTTGCGGGCGACCCGCCAGCAACTCACCGACGATTGGCTTGCTGCTGCCGACCAGAGGCCTCCGGCGGACGCGCAACACGAAGTATTCCAACGCGTATCCCACAAATTCCGTGAACTCCTGGACGCCAGCCAACGCTTGCAATCAGTTCAGCTAGCCGATCTCGATGCCACCTCGTTGCCAGAAAATCTGGCTGAGGAACACGCCGAGGCGGATCAATTGTGGCGGCAAACCGGGCAAAAGAAAAAGGCGATTCGACAGGCGAAACAAGCTGTCAAACAGATCAGTTGGCCCCAGTGGAAAACACCACCAGATGAGTATGTGCAGCTGGTCTCCAATATCGCAATCCTTGAATCGGCAGTGAGGAACCTTGAAGGACAGGCCAGTACGTTATTGCAAACAGTCGAATCCGACGTCGATGAATTCGCTGCCGCGATCGAAAGCGGGGCCTCGGAATCCGCCCGAACTCTGCTGAACCACATCCGTCAACAACTACGACGATTGCCACGCGAGTTGACTGTAAAACTCAATGCGCGCGTTAACCTGGAAGACAAACGATTGGCGGAACTCCGAGATTGGCAGACATATGCCACTACACCGAAGCGGGAATCGTTGTGCGCCGCTGTCGCAGAATTGATTGCCCGCCCGCTTGCACCCGCGGATCAGGCTCACCGCATCAAGGAATTGCGCCTCGACTGGAACGGCCTGGGCAGCATCAGTCAGGCAAAGGACAGACGGCTCGCCGACAAATTCAACCGTCTCGCGGCGGAAGCGTTTGAGCCATGTCGAACCCATTTCGCCGCCCAGGCTGTTATTCGCGAGAGCAATCTTCAGTCGCGCAAAGAAATCTGCGCGCAGCTGAGCACTTATCTGGATTCGACCGACTGGCAATCGGCGGACATGAAAGCAGCAGAGCAGATTCTGCGTACCGCCAGGGGCGAGTGGCGCAAATTTCACCCGGTCGAACGCGCCCCTGGGAAAACGCTGGACGTGAAGTTCGAAAAGCTTCAGAGCCAGCTGCATGATCTCGTCAGATCGGCGTGGGAGCAGAACCTGTCGCTGAAAAAAGCGATAGTCGAAGAAGCGGCTGCACTCGCAAGCAGTGACGCGCCAATCGAGGAACGTGTGGACGGCGCAAAAACGCTGCAACAGCGCTGGCGGAAAATCGGCATCACGCCGCGTCGACCGGATCAGGAACTCTGGCGTAAATTACGCAGCTCTTGCGATTCGGTGTTCGCCGATCGTGAAAATCAGCAGAAGGCTGCAGACGATTCACGAAAAGCCGCACAGAAAACGGCTAACGAATGCCTTGCTGAAATAGAGGCGGCCGTGGCGAACGAAGCGGAACCTTCTCGTGAATCTCTACGCCAGTATCGCCACCGATTCAAAGCACTGGAAAAGCTTCCAGCACACCCACAACGTCTCATCGAAAAACAATTTTCCGAAATCGAAGCAGCCTACAAAAAACGTCTGCAGGCTCACGACGCCGACAAATCCATGCAGTGGCTAGACTCGATAGAACAATTTGATCACGCCGTCTCGCAACAGGAGACCGACCACCGCGCTGGTGGAGCCATCACCTTCGAAGCTCCGGATATACTCTTCGCAGACCGTTGGGATCAGGTCGATGCTCCAGTACCTGCGCAAGAGCTGACTCGGTTGACGGTTGAAGCTGAGCTGGCCGCCGGTCTCGAGTCGACGCAGGCAGACAAAAACTTGCGCCTGGCGATTCAGGTTGACGCCTTCAACTTGGCGAAAGGCGGCGCAGTCACAGCCCGGGGTGCCCAGACCCTGCTCGAACAGTGGTGTCGCACCGGCCCCAAGGACACCACGATTGATGAGCTGCGCAGGCGTTTCTTTCTGGCAATCAGGACGCTCAGGCTTACCTGAGACAACCACAGGTCACGGCAGAGTGAGTTTGATCAACGCTCCACCCCAGCGGCTTTCGGCAATCTCCAGTTCACCTTCATATGCCTCCAGAAGTTCCTGCACCATCGCAAGCCCAATACCTTGACCGGGCTGCAGTCGATCCACTCGCGTCCCACGATTTAACACTTCTCTGCGAAGTTGCGCTGCAATGCCGGGCCCGTCGTCTTCGATAGTAACCACGGTGTTTTCCGCGCGCTCGCCACGAATTGCAATTCGGCGAGTTGTATATTTGAACGCGTTTTCCAACAGGTTCCCCAACATCTCCATGAGATCCCGCTCATCACCCCGCACGCTCAAATCCTGCGGCAGCAATTGTTCCACCTCGATGCCACGCTCCATGTATGCCGTGTTCAGCGCCCGCAGCAGACGCTCAACCAGCGAGTGCAGGTTCACCTCTTTGCCAACAATGACCGGACCACTGACCGATGCGCGCGACAGTTGGTGGGTGACAGTAGTCTCCATGCGATCGAGCTGTTCTCCCAGCAGGTCACTCTGGTTGCCGGTCGTATCGCTCAGTGCGTTGCGAATCACCGCGAGCGGAGTTTTCAGACTGTGGGCGAGATCTTCCATGGCTTTACGATAACGAGATCGGCTGCGGTGCTCATGGGCGATGAAACGATCGAGATTCTCAGCCAGTCCTTGCAGTTCCAGTGGATAGGCTGACGACAAGCTGTCGCGCCGGCCTTCTTCGAGCTCAGCCACTTCCTCGGCCATCGTGCGCAGCGGCCGTAAACCCCAGCGAACCGCCAGAAACTGCGCTAACACGAACAGTACCGTGACAGCACCGAGACCGAAGTAGAGGTTGCGCCTGAAACCGGCGATCGCATTGCGGAACGGCTGTTGATCGGTCGCAACGGTGAAAGTCAGCACGGAATCATTCGAGACCTCCCAGATGACGGCATAGCTCAGAAAAAAACGCATCTCTGGCGCATCATCAGTCGTCGTAAAGCGAAACTCACCCGGATTTAACGACGCGTCTTCGGGGAATCGAACGCCCGTCGTAATGACGGAGGGCGAGCGCCACAACTCGCTTCGGTCGGCATTGTGGACCACGGCATACAACCCACTTTCGGGTTGATGCAGACGTGGCTCAGGTAGTTCCCCGGCAAACCGCAACTGGCCACTTGCATCCTCCACCGCACCCATCAACGAGTAGATAACGAGACGGAGCTGTTCCTCTGCACCGGCGAGAACGCTCGCGCGAAATGACCGGTCGAGGACCACACCTGCCAGAGACAGGAAGGTACCAAGCACGATAGTGGTAAGTATGAGGAGGCGGGTCTGAATTCCTGCTTTCAAGCAGTGGCTTCCATACTGAACCGGTAGCCTTGTCCTCGGATTGTGCGAATGGGATTCACCGGATCGAGCTTCTTGCGCAGACGCCCAACGAAGACTTCGATCACGTTGCTGTCACGATCAAAATCCTGTTCATAGAGATGGTCGGTAAGTTCCGTCTTCGAGATCACCCGACTCGGGTTCAACATGAGGTACTCGAGTACTTTGTATTCATATGCCGTCAGTTCGATGAGGTTGTCGTTGAGCCGAACTTCCTTTTTTGCGGTATCGAGTTTGAGGCCGCCCTCTTCTATTACCGGTGAGGCATAACCGGCGGCGCGGCGCAGGAGCGCATTGAGCCTCGCAAGAAGCTCTTCGATCTGGAAGGGTTTGGTGAGGTAGTCGTCCGCCCCGGCTTCGAGGCCTTCAACCTTGTCCTGCCAGTGGCTGCGTGCGGTCAACACCAGCACCGGAAAATCACGGTTGAGCTTGCGCAACTCGCCGATGAGATCCATGCCGTCGAGCTTCGGCAGACCCAGGTCGATTATCGCGGCATCGTAGTCATACTCGCGACCGAAATAGAGGCCCTCTTCACCGTCGGCGGCGGTATCCACAACATAACCTGCCTCCCTGAGTCGCTGTTGCAACTGAGCAAGCAGATTGGGTTCATCTTCCACGATCAGTATTCGCATGCCCTCACCTTACGTTTGAGCGCCCGGTCTGAAATTGGCTGTGGCGCAGGCAGGCGGATTGCCTCAGCGGGCGGACTCACCGCTTTTACCGGGCGGACCCACCGCCCTTACCGGGCGGACCCACCGCCCTTACCGGGCGGACATCCGGCCGTCTGCGTCCACGTAGTCTTGTTTGACC
>JAPUFN010000022.1 GCA_027293665.1 Gammaproteobacteria bacterium
CTTAAGCGTCTCGTGCGTCTGGTTGCAAAAACCATGGAGCGCAGCAACGCCGAGCCAACGTTGGCCAAATTTCTCTCCAGCATGGTCTCCATCGGGTTGAAGGCGCTGCTGCTCATCAGCGTCGCTTCAATGATTGGGATCGAAACCACCTCCTTTATCGCCATTCTGGGAGCCGCGGGGCTCGCTATAGGACTTGCATTGCAGGGCACTCTCGCAAACTTTGCCGGTGGTGTTCTCGTTCTACTCTTCCGACCATACAAGATTGGTGATTTCATCGAGGCCCAGGGCATTACCGGCACCGTGGCCGAAATTCAGATATTCAATACGGTCATCAAAACTAGCGACAACAAGCGCATCATTGTCCCCAACGGTGTCATTTCAAACGGCATCATCACAAATTTCTCCGCCGAGTCGACACGCCGTGTGGACTTCGTTTTTAGCATTGGCTACGGCGACGATATTGGCAAAGCAAAGGCCCTCATCAGGCGATTGATCGAAGCTGACAAACGGGCCATGGCCGACCCGGAGCCGCTGGTTGTCGTATCTGAACTGGCAGACAGCTCGGTAAATTTCACTGTCCGTGTCTGGGTCAACGCCGCTGACTACTCGGGACTCTATTTCGACTTGACGGAAAAGGTGAAGCTCACCTTCGATGAAGAAGGCATTTCGATCCCATTTCCGCAAAGCGACGTACACGTCCACCCGGTCACTGGCTGATGCCGCATTCAGCGCCTCAAGCCAGCGTCACTACAACGTCAATACCGCCATCGGGGCCATCGTCGATGTGCACGCGCCAGCCCTGCGCCTGACACAATTGCTGCACGATGGCGAGGCCCAACCCGCTACCGCCAGTCACCGCGCTACGTGAACGATCCAGGCGGAAGAAGGGCTGAAAAACCTTTTCCCTGGATTCTTCAGGTATCCCGGGCCCGCTGTCGATTACATGGATCTCAGAATCGTTGACGACAACTCGTACCGCATCACCATGCTGCTGTGCATTGCTGATGAGATTCATCAGGACCCGCTGCAGTGCTCCCGGCGCCAAATCGAGACGCGCATCCTGGCTGCCGTTCATGGTCAGCGGTATCAGCTGGTCGTAACTCTCGACAACGCTCTCTACAAACGGCTGCACGGCGACCGACTGCTTCGCCTCCCCAGCACCCCGGGCGAAGCGTAGAGCATCACCAATCAAGTCATCCATGGATTCGAGGTTGCGCTCGAATCGCTCTATGAGTTTCGGGTCAACGCCCTGCGGCAACAATTCCAGTGCCAGGCGCATCCGGGTCAGCGGTGTACGCAGATCGTGCGACACGCCCGCGAGCAACGTTGTGCGATTCGACAGTAACGTCGATATTTCGCGGGCCATGGTGTTGAAGTTTCGCGCAAGCGACACGAGCTCGTGCGGTCCTACCTCAGGTAGCGGCTCGAAGTTTTCACCGCCACGGAAGGTTTCGACCCGTTCCGCAGCCTGAACCAACGGTCGGGTAATGCGCTGGACGATGAAGAGCGACGTCAGAAACACAACGCCTGCGCCGAGACCGACGATAATGATGCCTCCATAGAGCGGCTGAATGTCCCGCCGCCCGGGGGAAAAGCCGATCTGAATGTCAAACCCACCCATGGGCACATCCACCCAGTAGAGTTCGTCGGCCTCGCGGAGCACGACAGGAATGTTCAGGCGCTCTGAGAGTTTATCCTGCAGGAGCTGCAGAAACGGTTGGTCCAGCGTTGCCACCGCCAGTTCCCGTGGTTCTGCCGTCACGAAGAGGTCGTGATTCTGAGCCAGCTCGAACTCAAAAGACGATCGCGCATTCGGCGGCAATTCAACCCAGGTTTGCGCCGACAATACGAGCAGGGCCGATTCATCATCCGCCGATTGCTCAGCGATCGGATCGATGACAAAGAAATTCAGTGCCGCAATGGCGATTATCACGATGAGTAGAGAACTCACCGCCAGAGTGAGATTCGTACGGGCGAGCAGCGAACCCGGGCGGAGCGTCTTAGGTTCAGCCATCACCGTCTGGGCAGAACATGTAGCCTTTCCCCCAGATCGTCTTGATGAAGACCGGCACCGACGGATCGGGCTCAATCTTGCCCCGCAAGCGCGTGACCCGTACATCGATACTACGGTCGAACGGAGACCTTTCAGCACCGGTCAGTAAGTCTAGAATTCGGTCGCGGTCCAGCACCTTGTTCGGATGTTCAATCAGGATAGCGAGCAGATCGAACTCACCCGACGTAAGCGGCAACACCGTGCCATCCTTGACCAGCTGATGCGATGACATGTCGAGCTCAAACCGACCGAAGACCATCTTCGTCTGAGGCGAATCTTCTGAATTGCCCGCACGAGCACGACGCAAGACGGCTCTGATGCGGGCAAGTAGCTCTCTGGGGTTAAACGGCTTGGCGAGATAGTCATCTGCACCCACCTCGAGACCAACAATTCGATCGATGTCGTCGCCCTGAGCGGAAACGATCACTATCGGCACATCACCGTCATTCTTCAGGCGGCGGGCGATCGATAAGCCATGCTCACCCGGCAGCATCAGATCCAGAATGATAAGGTCGACGCTGTGCTCCTGCAGGTAGGCATCCATCGCCTCGCCGCTGTCGACGCAGGCAACTTCGAAACCCTGCTGGCAAAGATACGCCTGAGTGAGTTCCCGGATTTCGGGGTCATCATCAACGACCAGCAGATTGGCGACTTCAGCTTCCACCAACAGTCTCTGTGGGTTACTGAGAAGTGTCGTTTACTCTGACGACCGGCGGCGATTCTTTAGCGCCTCCAGTGACAGGTAAATCGAGGGTTTTTGTGGGCTGCTCATCGGACTTCGCACGCCGTTCAAAGCCGACACCAAATCCGGGCTGCACATCCGTCAACGGCGGCCTGACCGGTTGCACCCGTACAACCTGAGTTTCAATATGCAACACGCGTCCATCAGATTTGCGCACGATGCGCCCATACCGACGCTGCGAACGGATCGTCAGAGTACCTTCAGGCCCTTTGCTGCGCGCCATCCGCAGTTTCACCTCCTGTAGAAGGGCGCGGCGCTGCGTACTGTTGAGTTCATCCCAGCGAGTGCTGAGTTCGGTGAGTTCGTGATGAGTCTTCCCAGCGTAATCGGACAGTTGCACGCCCGCGCCATCGCTGGCGGCAGCAGGCGCCTCCACAGCATCGCCAAAGGCGTGCGCCGACCCGGCAAAAATGCAGGCCGAAGCAACGAATATCAGGCAGCAGCCGAGCTTCATGAATTCGCTCTTTATCGTGCCGACACCCAAATATGCCACCAGGTTTTCAAGTTCTCAGGACCATTCTTTCCGGACAGTTTTGCCCATTTACCGATTCGAAGTCAGGCGCACGTCCAGCGACCGCCTGCCAAAACCCCGCGTATTCTGACGGGGGGCTGTTTCACGACCATTTCTTCAGGGTTTCAAATTGTAACCAACGCTCGCTTACGCCGCTTCGAACAACCCGGCAGCCCCCTGACCGCCACCGATGCACATGGTAACCACACCATATTTCTTGTTGCGTCGCCGCAGTTCGCGCAGAACCAGTCCAGTCTGACGCGACCCGGTCATGCCGAAGGGATGGCCGATACTGATACTTCCACCATTGACGTTGTAAATTTCGTTGTCAATATCGAGCGCATCTCGGCAATGCAGGCATTGCGAGGCGAATGCTTCGTTGAGTTCCCACAGGTCAATGTCGTCCTGGTTGAGGCCTGCATTCTTCAGCAGCCGTGGGATAGCGAATACCGGACCAATACCCATCTCATCGGGTTCACAGCCAGCAACGGTGAAGCCGCGGAAGATGCCCAGCGGCTCAATTCCGAGTTGCGCGGCGCGCTCTGCACTCATCAGCATCGTCATGGAGGCACCATCGGACAACTGCGAGGCATTGCCTGCAGTCACCGTGCCATCTTCTTCAAACGCAGGAGCCAATCCAGCCAGGGCCTCGAGCGTCGTCGTCGGACGATTGCATTCGTCCTTGTCGACGACAACATCTACCCGGCTTTCGTCGCCAGTCTCTTTATCGACTTTCAACATGGTTGCATTCATGGGCACGATTTCTTCGCCGATGGAGCCGGATTCGACCGCCGCGGCGTAGCGCTGCTGACTCTGGAGCGCATATGCATCCTGCGCTTCGCGGGTAATCTGGTAGCGCCGAGCTACCACTTCTGCGGTGTTACCCATTGCCATGAATATATCGGGCTTCTCTTCTAAAAGCCGTTTGTTCTGCTTGGACTTACCGGCCTCCTGCCGGGTGCGCATGGAAATGGAATCCACGCCACCGCCAATGGCTACCTCGGTCTGACCCGAAGCAATCTGGTTGGCCGCAATCGCAATCGACTGCAGGCCCGAAGAGCAGAATCGGTTGATGGTCAGACCAGCCGTGGTGATCGGCAACTTCGAAAGGACAACTGCGAGCCGTGCGAGGTTGCCGTCCTGCTCGCCTGTATGACTGGCAGCGCCGACGACAACATCCTCGACTTCCGCCGGATCGATGTTCGAATTACGGTCCAACAATGAATCAATGCAGTGCGCAAGCATGTCATCGGACCGTGTGAGATTAAAACTACCGCGGAAGGATTTGGCCAATCCCGTGCGAACGCTATCGACAACGACGACGTCTTTCAT
>JAPUFN010000220.1 GCA_027293665.1 Gammaproteobacteria bacterium
GGATAAATTCGTCCCGGTGCTCTACAACGCGCTCGGTGTGTTCCTGCCTCTGATCACGGTGAATTGCGCAATTCTTGGTGCCTCCCTGTGGATGGTGGAGCGCGACTACACGTTTACTGAAAGCGCGATCTTCGGGCTGGGTTGTGGCCTGGGTTGGGCGCTGGCGATCACAGCGCTTGCTGGCGTGAGGGAGAAACTCAAATACAGCGATGTACCTGAAGGCCTCCGCGGTCTTGGAATCACTTTCATCTCCGTCGGACTGATCAGCCTGTGCTTCATGTCCTTCGGCGGTATCGACATCTAGCATGTTCGATTCCACGATTATCCTCGGCGTGATGATGTTCACGGCCACGGTGTTGTTCCTCGTGATGTTGATTGTGTTCGCCCGATCGCAACTTGTGAGCACGGGTGATGTGACTGTTCAGATCAACGATGATCCGGCTAAAACAGTCGTTGTTCCCGCAGGCGATAAACTGCTCGGCACGCTGGCGTCGCAGGGAATATTTCTCGCGAGTGCCTGCGGTGGCGGCGGTACCTGTGCGCAATGCCGCTGCCAGATATTCGATGGTGGTGGCAGCATACTGTCGACAGAGGAAGGCCATTTTACTCGCAGAGAGATCCGCGAGGACTGGCGGCTTTCATGTCAGGTTGCCGTCAAACAGAATCTCAGAATCCGGGTGCCGGAAGATGCGATCGGTGTCCAGCGTTGGGAATGTGAGGTCACAGCCAATCAAAATGTGGCCACGTTCATCAAAGAACTCAATCTGAAGTTGCCAGAAGGGGCGGCAGTTGATTTTCGAGCCGGTGGCTATGTGCAGCTTGAAATCCCCCCGTACGAAATGAACTACAAGGAAATCGAAATCGAAGACGAGTACCACGATGACTGGGACCGCTTCGACGTCTGGAAGTACCGCAGCAATGTCGCCGACGAGACGATTCGCGCTTATTCCATGGCGAACTATCCGAACGAAAAGGGAATTTTGAAATTCAACATCCGGATTGCCTCACCACCCCCCGGAACTGACTTTCCAGCCGGTAAGATGTCTTCCTACGCTTTCAACCTGAAGAAAGGCGATAAGCTGACGGTGTTCGGTCCTTACGGAGATTTCTTTGTGAAGAACAGCCCCGCAGAGAAAATCTGGATAGGTGGCGGTGCCGGCATGGCCCCTTTACGTTCGCAGATATTCGATGAGCTCAAGAGCCAGCGCAAAGATTACAAGATGAGTTACTGGTACGGTGCTCGCTCGCTGCGCGAGATGTTCTATACCGGCGAGTTCGACGATCTTGCGAAGGAATTCGATAACTTTGAATGGCACGTTGCCTTGTCGGACCCTCTTCCCGAAGATGACTGGCAAGGCCACGTCGGTTTTATTCACCAGGTTGTTTTCAACGAGTATCTGAAAGATCACCCGAATCCGGAGGATTGTGAATACTACCTGTGCGGACCGCCGCCGATGGTTGCTGCGATCCTGCAGATGCTCGAGGACCTGGGCGTCGAGCCCGACAATGTCCTGCTGGATGACTTCGGGGGCTGACGCCCAGCACTAACGTTTTCAACACGCTGCTGGCAGGTGAAAACTCCTCAGGCACTCGGTTCCAGCACGACCACCGGAATTTCTCTGTCTCCCGCGGCGGTTTTGTAGTCGTTGTAAGGAGGATAGACTTCGGCGAGTTGTTTCCAGAGATCTGCGCGCTCGTCGCCTTCGGCGGTTCGTGCCGTGGCCTGCATCTTGTCCGGTCCCACCTGCAGCGCACAACCCGGATTGGCGACAAGATTCAGATACCACGCGGGATGAGTCGGGGCACCCCCTTTGGAGGCGATGATCACGTAGTTGTCACCGACTTTCTTGTAAATCAGGGGAAGCAGTCTTGGTTCCCCGGATGATCTACCGGTGCTCGTGAGGAGCAGAGTCGGCAGCGGGCCGGGTCCACCGGCGACGCCTGAATCCCACATATGACCTTTTTCCGGATCCTCCAGATAGAGATCGATGTGAGCCTTTATCCAGCCAGGCAGTGCAGACGGAAGATTGTTCTCGCTCATGAATCAGTCCTGTTTTGTGTATTTTGAGTTGATATCTCCGGCCAGTTCCCGATCGTCCGGAAAACCGCCGGTCGTGTATTTTGAGTACACCAGATCGCCTTCCACGATGACATCGAAGATTCCTTTATTACCTGGGATCAGTTCGGCGTCGGTGTCCAGTACCTTCTTAATCTCAGCAGCCAGACTGACCGCAGCGGGGCGATAGTTTCACGCCTGACAGTAAGTGATGGAAATCTGCATGAGTGCTCCTGGGTGTCGGCCCCTAGTGTACTCCTCTACAATGCATACGGAGCAAGCCTGGAAGGAAGGGAATATGCGCAAGCAATCGATTCGTCTGCTGGCTGGACTGGCATTGGGCGTGATGACGGTGGCAAGTTTGCACGCGGACATCTGGCAGGATGTGGAACACGGCTATGCCTCGAACGGCGACGTGAAGGTGCACTACGCGAGCATCGGTGACGGCCCGTTGGTGGTGATGATCCATGGATTCCCGGACTTCTGGTACACCTGGCGGCATCAGATGGCGGGCTTGAGCGAGAACTTCAAGGTTGTTGCAATCGACCAGCGTGGCTACAACAAGAGCTCGCAGCCTGCCGGTGATGAAAACTACGACATGCGGCTGCTCGTCTCTGACGTCGCCGCTGTGGTCCGTCATTTCGGCGAAGAAAAGGCCGTGATTGTGGGACACGATTGGGGTGGCGTGGTGGCCTGGAGCTTCGCTTTTGCTAATCCGCAAATGGTGGATAAGCTGATTATTCTCAACCTGCCACATCCCAATGGCAGGGCAAACTCGCTGGCGACGAACCCGCAAGCTCGGGCTGGCACGGGTTATGCGAAGGTTTTCCGGGAAGGCTCACCGGAGGACCCGGACGTCTTTTTCGGTAATCCGATGACACCGCAGACGCTTTCGGGCTGGGTGCGTGATCCTGTTGCTCGCGCGCACTACATCGAAGCCTTTGAAGCCTCCGATTTCTCCGCGATGCTTGCCTACTACAAACGTAACTATCCGCCGCCGCCCGAAGGCGATGGGGTTCTGGCCACACCACCACCCTCAGCACCGCGGCTCGATATGCCGGTGCTCATCTTTCACGGCCTGCAGGATTCGGCCTTGCACTCTGACGGCCTCAACAACACCTGGGACTGGATAGATAATGACGTCACCATCGTCACTGCGCCCAAAGCGGGCCATTTTGTACAGCAGGATGCCTCGGAGCTGGTGACGTCAACGATGAAGTGGTGGTTGCTCGCGCGCCAGTGAGGACTGTTGCGGGATGGGAAATTACCTACGAGCGATGTCGCTCAGTAAACCTCGAGCAGACAACGACTGGTGGGCTTCACACCTTTCTTCAGTTCCCGATCGCTCCATTCGCTCACGGGACGTGACTGCAAGCTGGCGTTAACTACCAGATAGTCCTCAGCCAGATCGTGTTTGATGAGCGTTCTGAAAAGTCCGTAGCGCATGCCGTCGAGGCCGCAGACGTAGACGATCGTGCGGGCGTTGCCAATCAAGTCGGCGAAATACTCGATTTGCCGATCGATCAGACCGTCAACATAGAGCCCACGTTCACCCGTTGTCTGCAACTCCCGGCTGATTGCCGTGTGGTAATGGAAGTTTGCGTGCTTCTCAGCAAGCTGTTGGAAGAGCTCATCGTAGAGCAGGTCGGTGGTATAGGGTGTGCCCATGATCAGATCGATGCGCGAACTGGTGGGCCCAGCCTGCGCCTCGAGCAGCTCCAGAAGCATGCCGCGAAATGGCGCGATCCCGGTACCGGTTGCAAGGAAGAGGTAGTCGTGTGCCTGCGGGTCGACCGGTAGTAGAAATCGCTTGCCGTTGGGACCCGTGATCTGAACCTCGTCGCCGGCACGCAAATCGCACAGGTAGTTGCTGGCGACGCCCAGGAACAGACGGTGGTCGTCTGGATCGTCTTTCGCAGACTGTTGGACGAATTCTTCGATCAACCGTTTCGGGGTGGTCGATACCACATTACCCGCGCCATCTTCGCCCCAGGTCGGTGAAGCCACAGAATAGAGCCTGACTTTGTGAGCTTTGCCATTGGGCGCTGTTCCCGGCGTGATCACGCCAAAGGACTGGCCTGCGTGAAAGTTTCCGGCAAGCGGTGTTGTGCTCACATCTAAAACGAGGTGTTTGACGAAACTGGCGGACTTACCCCGCGTGCAGAGTTCGTTTGATATGACTCGCGCCGTAGCCGGTTTGGTCGGCCGAATCAGATTCATTTTCACCGTAGGCAGATCAGGTTCGGGCATGCATGTCCTTACACGCGGGCTTTGGTCGTGGTCGCTATGCTACCAGAGCGGTAAACCGGTCAGTGAACATCTACCAGCGAGAAGGTGAGTTGTGGGCCAATAACTAATCGTAGCCGGCGTAGGCAAGCGTCCGTCGCATCTGCTGCAGACGTTCGGTTTTGAGTGCGACGTCGACGGTCAAGCCCTGAATTTCAGCTTCGAGCTGTCCCTGTTCCCGGGCCAGATCCTTTGTGGTCTCGAGCAGTTCGCGGCGTTGGATTGCCGGCGTGGCATCGTCCACCAGTCTCGCTTCCGTGCTCGCAATCTGAGCCTTGACCTGTTTCAGGCGGTATTCCTTCTGTGAGATGCTGCGTGACAGATTGTTGATTTCACTGTCGGCGAGATACAGCTTGCGTCCCTCCTGGTATGCCTCATAGAAAGAATCCTTGAGTTGAGCGGGACAGACGTTGCTGTAGCCGGCGCCGCGCTCGCCAGCATTGAATCCATTGTCAGGCTGACAGTATTGTTCGACGCCTTGTTCCCAGCCGGCGAGATAGGCAGTGCGATCGGGAACGACTCCGTGCTTCACGCAGGCGTTCTGATGTTTCAGCAGTTGTGAACTCTGCGTCCCGCTTATGCCATCTCGATAGCCTACGGTCTGCCAGTCATTGGCAAGACACTGACTTTCGCTGAGTGTTGCGCAGCCGGACAGGGTCAGTGTAAGCGCCGTTGCTGTTATGGCCAGTAGTCTCTGCATTGAAACCTCCGCTGTTTCTAATCAGATAGGAAAGGCGTAGAAACGATAAGACAAACGGCTGACCGGTACCGGCACCGGGTCACAGATGAGTTGTGCGTCGGTCGACTTTCAGGGTTGCTGCGGTGCAGTGTTGTCGGCGAAAAGCCAGCAACGCATGTTTTCAGGCGAAAGGGAGTTCAGTCAGGCGCGCGAATCTTCTAGAAAAACACAGGTCGAACAGCCACCTTTTGCGAGTGTCGCCTCGGCTGCCGCGCGGTCCGCATCGCACTGGTATTGAGCGGTGGTCACCCGCTCGATGCGACTGTCGTTGTGGCCGTCGCTGTTGTTCGGATCGGGTCGCATGACAAGATCCTTCCACGCATCGTCGTCGGACCACTGGTAGGGCAGTTCGCGAATGGTGCCGGGGACCTGGATGCTGTCCAGCGCGCTCAGCGTGTCGATCATGATTTTTCGCTGCAGTGGTTTATCGTTCGCTTTGCCAGCTGTGCGCCCAAGTGGAAAATCCAGATACACCGCTCGCGGTGGATTCACCGATCGGGTAATCGAATAGGCGCTCGACATGGAGATCGTCGGTATTCCTCTGCTTTCGATCTCGCGGGCGATCAGTCCAACTGACTGATGACAGACAGGTCAGACGGGGACCAGAATAGCGACGTCCACTTCATCTTTGACGAGCCTGTCCGCGAGCGCGGGTGCGAGGATATCGCGGACTTTTCGTACAGAGTAAATGCCGCCCATAAACGTGTAGGCATTTGGCCCAAGCTCGCGGATGCGGCTCAATTGTGCTAAGTCCTGCAGAGTGTCCTGCGGAAACACGACATTCGGATCGCTTCTCGCATCAGTGAGGTCGTACGCAAAATGCGTTGCGCGCAGCTTTTCCCGTGCGGTCTTGCGTGGTATTTCCCGGTAACTGAAATCATCTTTGAAATGGAAGGCAATCTGGCCTTCGCAGTAGATGCCACCAGAGGCAATCAGCCCCACCCGCGAATCCTGTAAGGGTTTGGCCAACGGCGTGAAAGGTGGGACGTCGTCGTTAGCAACCCAGGCGTAAGGCGTATACCCGAGATCGTCGTATTGTTCTCGCGTGCGCTGAATATAGTCGACGTACTCCCGGCTCATTTCCCTGCCCTGGGTGGTTGTGACCGCTGCGGCTGGTACTCGCAGCTCTGCAGCAATGATAAGCGCTTTTTCAGACATTGCATCCCGTCACACACGACCGTTAAATGGTGTAAGTCATGTCACGGGAGAGCGCAATTGTCTGAGGACGTTGTCAAGTACGAAGAACGGGATTACATCGGCGTCATTACATTGAATCGACCGGCAGCGATGAACTCACTGAACTACCAGTCCTATCTGGAACTCGAAGACCGGGTGCGGGCCGCCAGTGAACCGGGAGCAGACGTTCGGGTACTTGTGATCACAGGGGAAGGTCGGGCGTTTTGCGCCGGCGATGACGTCAAGCAGATCCTGGGGGGTGGCCAGGCTGCACCTGCAGAGTTCGCGGAGCGAGCCAGGCGGAGTGGTGGCTTGACTCCGGCAGCGGATGCCCTGCTGTACACGGACATTCCAGTTATCGCCGCAGTCAATGGACCGGCAGTCGGTTGGGGCATGGAACTTGCCCTGATGGCGGATATTCGGGTTGCCTCGAAAAAAGCCAAGTTCGGCGAGCTCTTCGTTATAAGAGGACTGTGTTGCGATGCCCCTGGACTGGGCAGACTGGCACAACTCGTTGGCCGCGAGCGGGCGGCCGAACTGCTGTTTACCGGTGAAGTAATCGATGCCGAGACCGCTGAACGCATCGGCCTGGTATCCCATCTGGTGGAACATGAAGATCTGCTACCGACAGCATTGTCGATTGCCGCGAAGATTGCAGGAAATCCGCCACTGGCCGTGCAGACGTTGAAGGCGGGTCTGCGGCGGACGCTGGAACCGGATTGGCGGGCGACGGGTTTATGGGCCAGTCAACAGATTGCAGCGCTGCGCAAGACAGAGGATTCAAAAGAAGGCGTGGCTGCTTTTCTCGAAAAACGTGAGCCTGTTTTCACAGGCCGATAGCTGCAAGTACTGGATTGGGACGTTCGCGGGTGTATCAGTCGCTCCGGCCCGGACCATCGGTGCCCTCGCGCTCACCATCGATTTCCATCACGACTTTATCCGTATAGAACCCAACGTAGTCCTGCAGGGCGAGACATTCGCTGTACGGTGATTGATAAGACCATACGGCATCCGTCAGTTCTTCCTGCGGCGTGTGGATACTCCAGTAGCTCGCATGGCCCTTGAATGGACAGTAAGTAGAGGTCTCGGTTGCCGTTAGGAGATCCGTATTTACATCGGCAAGTGGCAGGTACCACACCGGATGGTGTTTGCTCTCCTGGACTGCCAGGGCGTTGCGGGTGTCGGCGATGACACAATCTCCTGCCAGAACCCGCACGTGGCGATCGCTTGCGGTGATGTCCACCCGGTAGTCGGGATGTTTTTCGAAGCCGGGTGCGCTCTCGGGTGCTGTGCTCATTACTGTCTCCTCGACAGGTGTCGTCAGACGTTCTAAGGACATTGTGCCGCCAAACCCATGCGTTCGGCCAGAACATACGGTATGTTCCCTGCCTGCCGAGGTGTAAAAGTGCCGAGGTGCACGTGCGCAGTGGTGCGCCAGCGCAGAGGTGTAGTGGGTCAACGGACAGGCGGGGAGAGGGGATCATGGTTGCAACAGCAAAACCGGTTGGAGAACGCCGTTTCCGGGAGTCTTATGGGCGTTACCTGGAAGATTTTGCCGTGGGCGACGTCTATGAGCATCGGCCCGGCAGAACGATCACCGAAACGGACAATACCTGGTTCACTCTGTTGACCATGAATCAGCACCCGCTGCATATTGATCGGGAGTACGCAGCCCAAAGTGAATTCGGCCAGGTGCTGGTCAACTCCTGCCTGACGCTGTCGCTGGTCACGGGCATGTCGGTCTCCGATGTCAGTCAGAAGACGATTGCGAATCTCGGGTGGAACGATGTTCGTCTCACGGGACCTGTGTTCGTCGGCGACACGCTCTACGCAGAATCCGAAGTGCTGGAGATGCGCGAGTCGAAGTCTCGACCCACCCAGGGAATTGTCTCGATTCGGACAAGAGGTCTGAAGCAGGATGGCAGCGAGGTGATCAATTTCCTACGGGCTATGTTGATCCCGAAACGCGGACATGCCGTGGATGATCTGGCGGATTACTGATGACCGATGATTTGAGTGACGAAGCCATCATTCTGGATACCGTCGCGAAGTTTCTCGAGCGGGATGTCACACCGCATGCGCATGCCCTGGAGCAGGCGGATGCATATCCGCATGAGATCGTTGCCCGAATGCGCACCCTCGGTTTGTTCGGCGCCACGATCGGGTCTGAGTACGGTGGTCTGGGACTGCCTGCAACGACGTACGCAAAAATTGTCGAGATGGTGTCAGCGGTGTGGATGTCGGTCTCCGGTATTTTCAACTCACACCTCATCATGGCAGCGGCGCTCGAACGCTTTGGCACTCAATCACTGAAAGAGCAATACCTGCCGCGCATGGCCAGCGGTGAACTGCGTGGCGGAATCGCGTTGACTGAACCGGATTGTGGCACTGACTTACAGGCGATACGCACTCGGGCCGTCAGCGATGGCACAAACTACGTCATCTCCGGGACCAAACAATGGATAACGAATGCCGTCGAAGGTAACGTGCTCGCGGTTCTCGTGAAAACGGATCCGAATACAGAACCTGCGCACCGCGGCATGAGTCTGTTAATCGTGGAAAAGTCAGCCGGTTACACGGCAAGTAAACTCAAAAAACTTGGCTATCGGGGTGTGGACACGGCAGAAGTGTCGTTTGCTGAGGTTGTGGTTCCAACCACCAATCTGATCGGTGACGACGAGGGCAGGGGGTTGCAACAGATTCTCACTGGTCTGGCGTTGGGGCGGATCAATGTGGCTGCTCGCGGCGTCGGGGTTGCAGATGCAGCGCTGCACGCAGCGCTCAGCTATTCCCAGGAGCGCAAGACCTTCGGCGAACCCATCGCCAACCACCAGGCCATTCAGTTGAAACTGGCAGACATGGCGACCCGGGTGGAAGCAGCCCGATTGTTGACTCACAAAGCAGCGGGCGTCTACGACAGCGGTGAGCGTTGTGATCTGGAAGCCGGTATGGCCAAGCTGTTTGCGACGGAAGCGGCGGTGGAAAATTCAATGGAGGCTTTGAGGGTCCACGGGGCTTACGGTTACTCGCCGGATAATCTGGTGGAGCGCTACTATCGGGATGCGCCGCTGCTGGTAATCGGAGAAGGTACGAATGAACTGCAGCGCATCATCATCGCGCGCCAACTTATCCAGAAATATCCGATCTAACAGGCTGTTTTTGCGACAGGTTACTAAGGGGTTCAGACGGCGTAGGAACGGGACTCCGCGAGGCGTTCGTCAATCAATTGCTGCGCAACTTCACGACAACCGCCGCAGCCGGTGCCAACACCGCAGGATTCCTCGAGCTGGGTGATGTGATCGGCACCCTCGTCGACGGCTTCGGCGATTTGCTTATCGGTGACAGCTCTACAGATACACACGAACATGGATAAACCTGCTGATTAACACGTTAGCGGGCAGTGGTTGCATTGTAAATGCAAATCGTTCTCGATTGCAAATAGATCTGACTCTCATTTGCAGTTGAAGTAATTTCTTGAATGAGAATAATAGTCATTATAAATCAGTAACTTAGGGTTGATTTATCGAAAGGTCTCGCCTTCAGTTCCTTCTCAAATTCCGACGAGCCGCAAAGCCATGCAACCGATAGACAGTGAAGTGATCGCGCACCTTAACCTCGCGTTGAAAAACGAGCTCACCGCCATCAACCAGTATTTTCTGCACGCAAAAATGTTCGAAGACTGGGGTCTCGCACGGCTGGCTGAACGGGAAAAAGAAGAATCCATCGATGAGATGAAGCACGCGGATGAACTCATGGAACGTATTCTTTTTCTCGAGGGTCTGCCGAATTTGCAGAACCTCGGCAAGATTTACATTGGCCAGAATGTGCAGGAGATCCTGCAGTGCGATCTGCAGCTCGAGATGGAAGCGTTGCCAGTGTTGCGCACGGCCATTGAATTCTGCGAAAAGATCGGCGACTTTGTCAGCCGGCAGTTGTTCCGGGAAATTCTCTCTTCAGAAGAAGAACATGTCGACTGGATTGAAACACAGCTCGATCTGATCAAGAAAACCGGGCTTGAGAACTATACGCAAGCGCAAATGCACGCATAGCGCGCTGAGTTTGCCCGCTGCCAGCCTGCTGTTTTGACTTGCTCATGAATCACGCTCTCCCATGGCAATTTGCTGAT
>JAPUFN010000221.1 GCA_027293665.1 Gammaproteobacteria bacterium
GTATCAATTGGTGTTCAGCGGCGAAATCCTTAAAGGACAACACCGCGGGGTCGTCAAACGACGGCTGAGGGAACTTCTAAACTGGAGCGAAGCTCAGGTAGAGAAGTTGTTTAACGGTGAGTCCACCATCGTTAAGCGTAACATTGATGAGGCAACCGCAAAAAAATACCAGGAAGAGTTCAAGAAGGCAGGCGCTGAGTTGCAGGTTGTACCTGTGGAAGAAGCGACAGACGCTGCTGCCGCAGGAACCGGTCCGGACGAATCACAGGCCCCCGATGTTGCTGTCGCAGATGTCGGTGCCACGATGGCGAACGAGAGCGAAGAAGTTCCGGACGCGGATTTCGAGGTGGCGGAAGTTGGCTCGGATATGCTTGTTGAGCCGGCAGTCGTCGTTGCCTCGAAAGTCAAAGACGTGGATTTCGATGTTGCCGAGGTCGGCTCCGATATCGGTGACCGCGATGACCGACCACCGCCTCCCGCACCGGACGTCTCACACATCAAACTTGTGGACTAACCCGGGTCCCCGCCTGGGGCGACCCCGCCTTAGGGCGACCTTTAGCCGATTGTCACCGACAGGCTTTTGTAGCCAGCACCTTCCATGGCCTGCGCAACCTGATCCTGACAGTCCGGACACAGAGCAACCATCGATCCGCCGCCGCCGCCGCCAGTGAGCTTCGCACCCAGAGCGCCGTTGGCCCTGGCGATGTGGATGAGTTCTTCGAGTTCCGGCGTGGATACCTGCAATGCGTTGAGATAACCCTGGCAGAGATTCATGAGTTCACCCAACTCCTGATAGTGCGCATCCCGCAGTGCATCGACACCGGCCTGAGTCAGTGCGGCAATCTGATCGAATATGCCGTCGTAGCGCGGTTGGTGTGTTTCCCAGGCACGCCGGACTCGTGCGACAGTATTCGCAGTGAGACTCTCCTTACCGGTGAAACCGATTACCAGCGGCACCGGATCTGATATCTGTAACTCTTCAAATCTCGCCTGCGGATTGCCCGCTGCGTCGTCCTGAGTGTTTTTCCGCCGGTAGACTAGAGGCATGCCGTAGGTTGCTATCGTATTGTCGATACCTGAGGGCGTACCGTGTGCTGCCTTTTCACATTCGTAAGCAAATGCATTGATTGTTTCGTTTGATAGATTGAGGCTGTATGCCTTGTCGAGCGATCGAATGATCGACACAGCCAGCGCCGCAGAACCACCAAGTCCCATCGCCCGAGGCACATGGGGGATGACCTCGATCGTCATATCCTGTTTGTCGAGATCGAGTTGGCTGATCACGTTGAAGAGGATGCCGCTCAGCCCCTGCGTGTTGTTTGGCCGCACTTTTTGTTCCAGTCCCCAGCGTGGTATGACGACGTTGATACCTTCGCCGTCGCGGCGCACGACAGATTCAACGGCCAGTGGAATTGGCACGGCAAGCGCCGGCCGGCCGTAAACAACTGCGTGTTCCCCGAGCAGGATGACCTTGCCACAGGCGGAGCTGCGCTCTGCCTGAGTTGGCACCACCGTCTGGTGAGCCAGATTTTTGGTGATCTCGTGGGCTTTCCATACTTTAATTTCACCGGATTCGATCAAGGCTTCCACAACGTCGTCAAACATGTCTTCGGGCACGTTTGCCGAACTCGCAACGCTGCGAGCGTGCAGGGTCATGTGATTCTGCTGGATCCCGTCGGTGGAGAGTGCGCGTAGAGCTGCGAAGTTCTGCGCCAGACCAACGGTTGCCATAATGGCTGCGAGTTCTGTTGCGTTCGGAGTACCGAGGAGCCGATGATTGATGCGTACGCTTGGATTGGTTTCCAGACTGCCGCCGACGGTGCCGACTTTCATGGGTATTTCAATTTCGCCGATCAGATCGCCCTGCTCATCCTTGTGCCAGCGTGTGAGTGAGCTGTAGCGGCCTGAACGGGCGGCATAGGCGTGTGCCGCGGCTTCGATTGCGCGCCAGTCGTTGCCAGTTGCGATAGCGACTGCGTCGACTCCGTTCATAATGCCTTTGTTGTGAGTGGCTGCACGATAGGGGTCTACCGTTGCAAGATCACCGGCGAGAATGATGCCATCACGCACGTCTGTACCGCTGAATCCCTTGCCTTCAAGATTCCGGGTAGGAATTCGTACGCTCGCGGTCGCAATTGCGCGGTCGGTGAGATTGGAAAGAATTCGCAGGAAGACTTTGCCACCGGTGATGGTCTCCACCATCGAGGCAACTCCTTCACACATGCCGTTGACCAGGTTTGCCCCCATTGCATCGCGCGTGTCGACGAGCAGATGCAGCACGACCATTTCCCGACCGTCTTCGGGCGCATGATGCAGGTGAACTTCGATATCTTTCGCGCCGCCGCCGCGTGCGGCCATCTTCGGATGGAGACTGTTGGCCAGCGCGAGTATGTCTTCGGTGTGCGCAAGCAGATCAGTGCGGGCCTGTTCGGGGTCGTCGATATTCACCACCTGGACCTGGCCGATGAGAATCGGATCGGTGCTGCTTGCGGTGAATCCGCCGCCCAGGCGGGCCATTCGGGCCGCACCTGAGAGTCCTGCGACGATCGAGGGTTCTTCGACAACCAGCGGAATGACGTAGTCGCGTCCATTGATGAGGAAGTTGAGAGCCAGGCCGAGTGGTAGGCCGAAAACGCCGACCACATTTTCGATCATTTTATCGGCCACCGGCAGACGAAGCGTGTGTTCTGCGTTGGCAAGGGAATGGACGTCTTCTTCACTCAGAAGCCCACGCTGGCGCAATGCCACGATGCGCTCAGCGACATTCATCTTAAAAAAATTGGGTATGCGAGAGCCGCTATTCGCGGGTAGCTCGGATGCCATATTCTGCGATCTCCAACGGTAACATCTCAAATCGTTGTTCGGCGGCGCTCATGAATGCGATCAGCCGTTCAGCATCATCGCTGAATGCCACGCCAATATCACCACCCCCAGCGCCGCAGGGTTTGTAGACTACCTGGTGGCCGATGGCAAGGGTGTCTAGGTAAGTGTGAGATGAATCGTAGATCCCCAACTGTGCCGTTTTATCCAGCTCCTGCAGGCAGCCGACATAATGCTGCAGTGCAACAATAGTGGTTTGCCGGAACAGGTCTTCGCTGGCGGCAGCGAGTGCGGCCAAAGCAGCGATGTCGTGCTGCGCCCGCCAGGTCTCAAACCGATTGACATGATCTGTAGTGTCAGCCGGTGTGCCCGTCCAGATGAAGCGCATCAGCAGCCCGTCAGGGAGCGTCCGTGGGCTGCTGGAGCCGTGTTGAAAGCGCTGCAGGCCGCCAGAATATGCGGCTGCAACGTCGATGCCACTGCCCGCGGGGCCCTGCAGGTTGCGGTGACAGGCCAGTGCATCGGGATAGTTGGGTGCCACCCCGGCCAAGGTCGCGACAGCGTGATAGGCGGCCACACAGATCGCCGCGCTCGAGCCGATGCCCAGCTTGCGTCCAGTGCGGTAAAACTCGCTCGTATCCAGGAATACATCGGCTCCCACGGGTGCCTGTGGTATCTGCTGAACCACGGCCGCTACCACCCGCGCGACACTTTCGATTGGGACTTCACCGGCGCTCAGGGCGGCCTTGCTGGAAGTCGCCGCAATGCTCTCAAATCCGCTCGACCGACAGCGCCAGCCCTCGGTTCGCGCCTCGATCCGACAACGCGCGATTCGATCGACCGCCATCACCATGGCGGGTGCCCCGGCGAGAACCGCATACTCGCCCCAGAGTACAACCTTGCCTGGCGCGCCGAACTCGATCATGTGTCTTCGATGGTGGCGCCGGTGCCAAGACCAACGGCCAATGTCCTGCGCACACCGGCAACATTCGCCAGGGCTTGCGTGACTTCCGCTTCGAATTCAGCAGTGCAGACTGCTTTGACCTGAGGCCCGGCATCAATCGTGAAAAAGACCTCCACGCCGGTGTCCTGCATCTCCTGGATACGTTCGAGGCACGCAAGTGTGGCGGGGTTCCAGTAGATGAGTGGCGGCTGCGAACTCTGCATGACGGCATGCATTTTGAGGCAACTGGCCTCCGCAAGCTGTGCAAGGGTTGCGAAGTCTCGCTGCTCAACCGCGGTTTCAGCGCGCACGTAGTCCGCCTCGGAGTCGGCGACCCAGACTGGATAGAAAGGC
>JAPUFN010000222.1 GCA_027293665.1 Gammaproteobacteria bacterium
AGGCCAGTGTCTTCACGGAAGTTGGTGGTATCAACGACCAGCGTCGCACCTTCCCACCAGCCGATTGAGTCACCAAGCCAGCTGCGATAGTCGTCCGGTGCGTGTTCGGAATTAAGTCTGATAATGCGAGCGTCGTGCACCATCTCCAACAGAATCACCACATGGTCATTGGTCTGCACTATTGTCGAATAATTGTTGTAGAGGCTCGGGAGCATGGGTGGCCCGGCACTGAACCCCAGCAAACATCGTTCGGCAAGTGCCAGGTCTTCAGGGCCGTCATAGGGTCCCGGACCCTCCTGATCAAGCCACCAGGCGGTACCTGTGTTTTTGTGGGTGAACGAACTGAAATTGTCTGCGACTTTTGCCCGGCCTTTTGCGGTCCTTTCTGGCTGGCGTCCATTGGGGGGGTCGATAATGATGGAGGTCCGGTACTTGCCGTTGATCTCGAAGGCCTTTGAACCAGGATCGATCCAGAAGGTGTTGTAGCCGCCAACGTTGCCCGCGCCAAATGCCTGGCCGGAACCATCTCCGCCGGTTGGAGGCGCCTCCCGATTCGGATCACTTTCGCCCTCGCCGGCGAATGCTAATCCACGTAGCGCAGCCCAGCTCAGCAGCTCGGCGACCCACTTGTATATGTGCTTGGTTTCACCCATGAATTCCGGTCTCTGCAGCGGCGTCAGGGTTGCGGCATCGTAAGTCCCTGACAGGTCGGGAATTTCGGATTTTGCGTCGTCCGCACTGACTGCGGACGCCTGCAAGAGCGACAGCGTCAGGACTGTGGCGGTAACAGCTGTAAACTTTTTCATCATTAGGTCTCGGCGCAAATACAAGAAAGATCTGATTCTGCGTTGCAGTATAGCCCTACATGGATCGATTCGAAGAGATCCGCTGTGCTGCACGACGCCTTGGTGGCCCCTCGTGGACCCAGCTGACCCTTTGAATCAATAAATATACCTTGACCGTTATATACGTATAAACGTATGTTAAGAAAATGGACGCACGCACCTTTACGGTTCTGGCTGAACCGACCCGATTGCAGATTCTCAATGAATTGCGCAACTCGGAGTGTCACGTGGGTCACCTGATCGACGCTCTGGGACTGACCCAGCCGCTGATCTCAAAACACTTGAAAGTGTTACGCGACGCCGGATTCGTCAGGTCGCGAACCGATGCGCAGCGGCGTGTCTATCGGCTCGAATCCGCACCCTTCGAGGTGCTTGATGAGTGGCTTGAACCCTATCGTGAGCTCTGGATGAAACATCTCGATGGCCTGGAACGACACCTGGAGGAACGGGAGAAAATCAATGACTGATTACCAACCCAGCCCGCTCGCCGAGGTTTCCTGCGACAAATCACAAGGGCGTTCAACCCTTGTGTTCGTTCGCGATTTGCGGCATCCACCGCAGAAGGTGTGGGCGGCGCTCACCCGGCCTGATGAAGTCGAACAGTGGGCGCCTTTCTCGCCGGACAGGGATCTATCGTCAACGGGATCAGCAACACTGACCATGCTCTCGGCAAGTGACGGCGGTCCCTTCGAGGCGGATGTTCGTCGAGCCGAGCCGTATGAACATCTGGAATACACCTGGGGTGATGATCTCCTCGTGTGGAACTTGACGCCGCACAATGGTGGTACCCGTCTTACTCTGCGCCACACGCTGGCAGATCCTTCGTTCCTGGCAATCGACGCTGCTGGCTGGCATGTATGCCTCGATGTTGCCGAAGGTCTACTCGATGGCCAGCCCATAGGTCCGATCGTCGCTGAAGAGGCGATGGCATACGTCGGACCGCTCGAGGTCGAATACGCAGCATGCCTGGGAGTTACGACACACAGCTGACAGGAACGGCAATCTGGAGGCGGCGCCAGGGCCCAGGTCTCGTCTTTTTTACCTTCCCTGGGCAGCTAGAGCAGCCGCCGTGCTCACGCCAACCTGCAGCAGGTAGGCTATGGTTTCTTCTGCGGCTGTGTCGGCATCACCGTCGATGATTGCGCGTGCAATCTTCATGTTTGCTGCGTGCACGGCGGATGAATATCTGAAACTGCCGTAGGCGACGCGGATGTAGAAATCGCTGCGGTCCCACATATTTGCGACCAGATCGCCGGTGATCTTTGAATCAGCCATTGCATGAATTGCTTCGTAGCGCTGGCGATTCAGCGCCCGCTGATCGACGCCTGACAAGTTGTTGTCCAGTTGAGCGTCGATCTCGGCGGTCAAAGTGGCAAACGTAGTGTTCGCCTCGGGTGTTCGACGCTCGGTGGCCATGCGGGTGATGAGTGCTTCACTCTGCGCAAAAAGACGGTAGAAGTCGTCCACGTCTTCGGCCAGCGGTTCACAAACCCGACATCCCACCTGGGGTAAAACGATTATGAATCCGTCTCGAACGAGGCGTTTTATGGCATCGGTAACGGGCGCGCGGCTGATGTTCAGCGCCCGGCCGACTGCCTCGGTAGATATCACGTCATTGGGTTCCAGACCGCCATCGAGCAGCAATCCCTTGAGGTAGGCGAAAGCGCGATCGTGCCTTTGCCGGAATTGTGTTTCGAGCAGCGGATGCGGAGCGGGCAGATTCATATTTGCTTCTTTGTTGACATCTATTTCATTAGTATACTAGTATACTAACACCTTACGTCAATACCGTTAACCACCGGAGACCAGCCATGACGCTGCATCAGACGCAAACGACAATCGACTCAAACCCATTTGATCCTGCTTCCGCCGCGCGCTCGATACTTCCCGTACTGCAGGCAGAATCTGCGCAATCAGAGATGGATCGTCGCCTGGTACCCCCCGTGGTGAGCGCATTACGCAACTCGGGACTTTCTAGGATGTTAGTACCGAAACGCTTCAACGGCTATGAATTGCCGCCCAGCCACCACATACGCTCCTGCACGACGCTCGCTCATGGTTGCTCCGCGGCCAGCTGGGTGCACATGGTTTGCGGTGCACATAGTTTTGTCGTGGGCCGGTATCCCGAAAAATGCCAGGAGGAAGTGTTCGGTGGTAACCCGGACGTTCTTATTCCCGGGACACTCGCACCGCAGGGCAAAGCGCGCAAGGTGCCCGGCGGTTGGCTAATCAATGGCCGCTGGCAGTTTGGTAGCGGCGTGGATCACGGTCCCTGGTTGCTACTTGGAGCTCGAGCGTTCGCAGAAACTGGCGACGACCCGCTACCTCCCGTACACGTTGTAGTTCCAAAAAGCGATATCGTGGTTGATGACACCTGGTTCACTCTGGGTTTGCGGGCAACAGGCTCAAAAGATCTGATTGCCAGTGATGTTTTCGTACCGGACTACCGTGCGATGGCAACCTTGGAGCTGTTCCGTGGCGATTTTGCAGGTGATGCGGGTCCACTGTACCGCCTGCCTGTCACAGGTGGCTTGTCATCGATGCTGGCCGCCACGGTGCTTGGGATAAGCCAACGCGGAATGGAAAAATTCGTCGATGTGACTCGCGTTCGCGACGACGTTTATGCCGGTGGCAGCAAGGCCGCCAAGGTTGGGATACAGCTGCGATTAGCCGAATCCCTTGGCGAGTTGGAGATCGCGGAGACCCTGATCGACAAGAATTGCGATCTGCTCGATTCGGCGATGGCTGAGAACGAATTACCTGTTGCGATCGAGGACGCCGCACAGATTCGCTGGAATGCAGCGTACTCTGTGGAGTTGTGCCGACGCGCAACTGACCGGATTTACGCCGTTGCGGGTGCTCATGCAACCTACAATGACAGTCTGTTGCAGCGCTGGTATCGAGACGTCAACACCGCCTCGCATCACGCGATCGTGGACTTCGATGGTATTTCGGAGACCCGGGGGCGAATGAAACTGGGCTTAGCGCCTGCGCCGGGTTCGATCTAGAGCACCGCGCCGATCCCGCTCATACCGAAACTTCAACCGGTCAGGCTGTCTATATATACTTTGAAGGTGTGATTGAAAGCCATAAACGGGAGCTGAGCGCTATGAAGGTTGCAACATTCTGCGTCATAGCGTTGTTGTCCATCTCCCATGTCGCCGCCGCTGATTTGGCAAAGCTTGGTTGGCTTGCTGGTCACTGGGTCGGTGCAGATGGCAGCTATGAAGAGGTCTGGCTTGCACCCAGCCAGGGCTCAATGGTCGGTAGTTTTCGCTGGGTGTTCCCAGATGGTCGACAGGTGCTGGAGTTTCTGGTGATTGAGGATGCTGATGACGGTGTCAAATTCAGGTTCAAGCACTTTGAGACCAATTTTGAGCCTTGGGAAAAAAACGAGCCGAATACGTATCGTCTGGAAGAACTCACCGACAGCAGTGTCACTTTTATCCGCATTCTGGAAAACGACAAAGTGCCATTCAAGCTGAATTATTCCCGGCAGGGTGACGCCCTAACGTTCACCGGTGAGGCAGAGTCAGGTGATGGTGAGCCGCTCGTGCTGGAGTTTTTGCGAAAAAAATAAGCACTGTGCCCCGTCAACGATCATCGAGCCACGATCGCCCGCTCTGCTTCGGGGTCAGTCGAAGTGCTGTACGCTGGAAACCTCGAAGACTCTGAAGTGAGAATCGATACTGCGCCCGCAAACCGCATAGAGTCCGGGGCCGGGCTCAAACAGGTGATCCGCCATGATCAGCCAGATCGGCTTCTGCACGCTCTGCAGATCATACCCGCGCACGAGAATCTCCCCGGCGGTCATTGAGTCGAGTAGAGGCGC
>JAPUFN010000223.1 GCA_027293665.1 Gammaproteobacteria bacterium
GACTCATCGATGGCATTATCCACCAGCTCCTGCACCATATGATGCAAGCCCGTACCGTCTTCGGTGTCGCCGATGTACATCCCCGGTCGCTTGCGGACGGCATCCAAGCCACGCAGGACTTTGATGCTACTGGAGTCGTAAATTTATTCAGACATTCACACGCCGAATATCAATGTTTACTACCCCTGTTGCGGCGATCGGCCGAGATTTTTCAGCGAACGGCTCCCGCGTTTTTAAGCGAACGGCTCCCGCGCACTTCAGCGAACGGCCCCGCTGTTTCAGCGAACGGCTACCACCGACCCGCGTTCCACGTGGAACACGTTCAGCGTGTTAGCTACCTCCGCCAGATCGCCGGCAGGGGCGTGGGTGGAATTCGCGAGAATCTGGCAATCCAGGTCCTTCAATAACTCAAAAAACCGCACATTGTGACCCGCGTCCAACTCCGCACCCACATCGTCGATCAGAAAAACTGTCGATCGTTGCGTCTGTGTCGCGAGCAATGCGGCCTGGCTGATTTTTAGTGCGCTGGCAACCATTTTACCCTGCCCCCTGGACAGCAGCGCACTGGCCTTGACGGCTCCGACGCGCAACTCGACGTCCGCGCGATGAGGCCCCCACTGGGTAGCACCCAATTTTACCTCGCGTTCCGCCGATTCACCCAGCAATTTCTCTAAAGAATCCATTCTCGGCCAGCCCTGCTGAAAGTCCAGATCAATGGTCAGCTCCGGCGCCAGCGCCGTCATGGCAGACTGAAAATGCGGCTCCAGCGCCTTAAGGTAGTCTCCGCGTAACGCGGTGACCGCCAACGCCGCCGCAATGAGTTTTTCGGTCCAGGGTTGCAACTCAGCCGCTGTGCGGTGAGCGTCCTTCAGCACGGCGTTGCGCTGCTTCAGGACCCGCAGGTAGTCCCGCAATGTGCCGAGGTACTCAGGTTTCACGTGAAACGTACCCCAGTCCAGCCAGTGACGACGAAGACCTGGCTGGCCGAACACCAGCTCCGAGATATCGGGCAGCATCACCTGCAGAGGCGTCAACCGCGCGGCCTCCGACAGCCTACGTTCGCGTTCACCATCAACCTTGAGCTCCGTGCGCGCCTGGCGATCCTTGGTCATCGCAAGGGTCACCGGGCCGCGTAACTCATCCACCGCCCGCAGCCGGACCGCCAGCCTGTCCGCCTCCATCTGAATGAGGCTCCTGGCACGCTGCGTGCGGAACGAGCGACCGCGACAGAGCAGGTGAACGGCTTCCAGCAATGCCGTCTTGCCTGCGCCGTTGGCGCCATAGAAGAAATTAACACCGCTACCCAGCTCGACAACGACATTGCTCAAGTTCCGAAAGTAGGATATCTCTAGTCGATCGAAGCGCAAAACAGCCGCCCTCCGCCCCGCGCATTCAGCACAACAGGTCGGCCGGTCTCGGCCGGACCGACGCGTGTCGCCCCAGCCGATGGGTTGGCAATGCGCGTCGCGCTGTTCTAGAGCCGCATCGGCATAACGACGTAAAGCGCATTTTCATTGCCGGGGCCCTCGATGAGAGCGCTGCTGTTGGCATCCGAGACGCTGAACTGGACCTGTTCGGTGCGGAGTACGTTCAAAACGTCCTGCAGATAGCTCACATTGAAGCCGATCTCCACCCGATCGCCCGAGTACTCAACCGGCACGATCTCTTCGGCCTCTTCCTGCTCAGGGTTATTCGCCTGAATGGTCAACTGCTCGCCTTCAACAATCAGCCGCACGCCCCGGTACTTTTCGTTCGAGAGGATTGAAGCTCGCAGGAATGCCTGCTTGAGCGTTTCGCGATCACCGAGGATGATGCGGCTGATATCCCGCGGCACGACTTTCTCATAGTCGGGAAACTTGCCATCCACCAGCTTCGTGGTCAGCGTCACCGAGCCCAGGGAGACTCGAAGATGATTGGCGCCCAGCTGCACGAACACTTCTTCGGCGCCGCCATCGAGCAACCGGCCGAGTTCGAGCACGCCTTTGCGCGGGACAATCGCCTGTATCCGCGTATCCCCCGTGCCACTGTCCGGGGCCGTGCACATGGCGAGTCTGTGGCCGTCCGTCGCAACGGTCCGGAGGTGCTCTGGCGCGACCTCGAGCAGCATGCCGTTGAGAAAGTAGCGAACGTCCTGCTGCGCCATCGAAAAGCTGACTTGATCGAGCAGCCCGCGGAACACCGACTGACTGACCTTGAATTCGACATCACCCGGACCGCTTTCAACCGTTGGGAAATCCTGCGCCGGCAATGTTGCGAGGCTAAATCGGCTCCTGCCTGACCGAATGATCGCTCGGTCGCCTTCAACCTCGACTTTTACCTGAGCGTTTTCCGGCAGGGACCGCCAAATGTCAGCTAACTTGCGTGCGGGGATGGTGGCTTCACCTTCCTGCTGGATATCGACGCTCGACTCAGTCGCAACCAGTTCGACCTCGAGGTCTGTTCCGGTAAGGGACAACACGCCATCTTTTGCCACGACTAACAAGTTTGCCAACACAGGAAGAGTCTGCCGCCTTTCCACGACACCCGTCACCAATAGCAAGGTGCGCAGGAGCACTTCCCGATCGGTGCTGAATTTCATAAATTTACCTTTGGCCAGCTTCTATTGATATCCATCGACTAGCCACTTTCGCGCTTTCACCCGCCAATGTCTATTGGCGTCGGCTGATAAGCCTGGTCGGAAAATCTCAGGTTAACTGTTCAGTAATCGGGTGAGGTTCTTGTGGTCCTCGGCGATGCCTGTGTTGCTTTCGCGCAACTCGATAATCTTGCGGCAGGCATGCAGCACCGTGGTGTGATCACGGCCGCCGAACGCTTCGCCGATTTCCGGCAGCGAGTGGTTGGTCAACTCCTTGGCGAGCGACATTGCCATCTGTCGCGGCCGTGCAATCGTCCGGTTGCGTCGCTTGGAAAGAATGTCGGATATTTTGATGTTGTAGTATTCAGCAACGGTGCGCTGAATGTTATCCATGCCGACCTGACGATCCTGTATAGCCAGCAGATCGCGCAGGGCTCTCTTGACCTGCTCGATGGAAATCTTACTACCGGTAAACCGGGCATTAGCGATGACCCGGCGCAGTGCGCCTTCGAGTTCCCGGACATTGGACCGAATTCGCTCACCGATGAAAAAGGCGACAGCCGGATCCAACTCAACCTGCTCAGCCTCCGCTTTCTTCATCAGAATTGCCACGCGGGTTTCCAGCTCCGGCGGCTCGACTTCGACCGTCAGTCCCCAGACGAACCTGGATTGCAGACGTTCCTCTAACCCGTCAATTTCCCGCGGATATCGATCACTCGTCAGCACCATCTGATGGCCGCGTTCCAACAAGCCGTTGAAGACGTGGAAAAACTCTTCCTGCGATCTGAGCTTTTTGGCGAAAAACTGAATGTCATCGATCAGGAGCATGTCGACTGAACGGTAGTAGTGCATGAATTCCTGCATGGTTCCCAGTTGCAAAGCGCGAACCATGTCCTGCACAAATCGTTGCGAATGCAGATACACCACCTTCGCCAAAGGGTCGCGCAGCCTCACCTGATTGCCGACAGCCTGCATCAGATGTGTCTTACCGAGGCCGACACCACCGTAGAGCAACAACGGGTTGTAAGAGCGTCCGGGCTGCGCGGCAACCTGTGACGCTGCCGCCTTGGCCATGTCGTTGGACTTGCCTTCGACAAACGTATCGAAGGTGAACTCGCTGTTGAGTAGCTGTGCCGGCGTTTGCTTATCTGCAAAACCACCACTGCCGTCGGCGCGAAGCGGCGCGCCCTCAACGCTGGCGCCCCTTGGTGCCAGCGCGCCGATGTCGAGTTGCACTTCGAGTTGTCCGCTCGTCTCACTGAACTGTTCGAACAGTTCTATGATCCGTTCGAGATAAGCAACCCTCACTTGATTTTTGACGTACCGGTTTGGCGCGAATATGCGCAATCGATCGTCTTCCTGGTGTGCCTGCAGCGGCCGGATCCACGTATTGAATTGTTGCGAAGACAGCTCGTCCTGCAGCCGGTCTAGGCATTTATGCCAAACGGAACGTCCCACTCAAATTGCCCCCAAAAGTAGCGTTCTCTTTTTTATGTACGTTTCTACGCACTTCGTTTTTAGGCACGTCGCTGTACCTTTAAGTGTTCGAATAACATGCGGGTTGCAGCCGGTGTGTGACCCGGGTTTCCCAGTCTCCGAACGAGGATGTCGTCGTCGTTTTATTTCCTGGCATTCTAGCCACGAACGTCATCGATTGGCTATGCACCCAGCCGAAAACACGGAGGTTTTTTTGGATGGACAGTAAATTCAAAAGCTTAGCAATGGTGATGGTCACCCGGGAACTCACTTTTGCTCCGACTACGATGTGTGCAACTCACTGGAGAAGCTGTGGATAACATTCCAGTAACTCCGCGCGAGTTGCACGGTGTGTATTCATCCACAGGCTCAGCGGTTTTCACCCTACCGTTGCCCACACGATCCAGTTTGCGCTAACCCTCCGTGTTAGATCGACTTTTTCGGGTTATCAACAACCACAGTGCGTCCCAACAAGTAACAACAACAATCATATATATAACTTCTTATATTCTTGTCTGGAGTGGATAATTCGACCGTTTTCCCAGCCATTGACAGAGACACGAGGCATTCTTAAAATCGCGCTCCCTTTTTCAACCACCGTCATTGCCATTAAGACAGCGCTCTGGAAACGGCCGTACCGAATGGAAGAGTACGGATAATCAAGGGTTCAGGGCATTTAGGGTAATCAAGGTATAAATAATGAAACGCACCTTTCAGCCGAGTAATTTAAAGCGCAGTCGAACGCACGGCTTTCGCTCGCGCATGGCTACCCGCGGCGGCCGTAAGGTTCTCAACGCACGTCGTGCCAAGGGCCGTAAACGAATCAGTGTTTGATCACTGTCCCTCAGTCGCTTAAGTAATCCATCCGGGACTGCCTGCTGCGACACTGGCGGGTGAGGAAGACCGGAGTGGCAACAGAATCAACAGATTCAGATTCAGGGTTTCCAAGATGCGCCCGCCTGGTTCGTGGGAGTGATTTTGAACGTGCCTTGCGCAACCCTGAATTCAGAATTCGTCGCGGTGCATTACGACTCGTGGCTGTTGCGAATAAAATGCAGACAGCCCGTCTCGGTCTTATTGTTGGCAAGCGGGCGGTTGCCAAGGCGCATGAGCGAAACCGGATAAAGCGAATAATCCGCGCTCGATTCCGCACGGGCAGGCGCCGGCTGGCTGGTTTCGATCTGGTGATTCGCGTAACGGATCCGTTACGACCGCAGGAATTACACGCGGCACTCGAAGGCTTGTTTGCTGAACTGGAGGAACGATCGGTTGAACATTCGCAAAATTCCTAGCGCGGTCGTGCGTTGTCTGATTCGTGGTTATCAATTGACACTCAGTCCGCTCATCGGCAACCAGTGCCGCTTCCACCCGACGTGTTCCAATTACGCGCTGCTAGCCGTGGCTCAGCACGGTGCGCTGCGGGGCTCAGGGTTGGCATTGCGCCGGCTGCTGCGCTGTCACCCTTTTCATGCCGGTGGTTTCGACCCGGTCCCTGACGCAAAGGAGTTATAGACACTCATGCTACCGACTGAAGTACAGCGCATTGTGCTGTTGATCGGCCTGGCCGCGACGGCCTATCTGTTGATCCTTGCGTGGAACGACGATTATATTGCTACGAACGGCAACGCGCAGGTCACAACTTCTGCTGACCCGCTGTTGATCGATGCGGCCAGCGACTTCACCCCGGTCGCTGCAGAAGTCAGTCAGCCCACAGTGTCGGATGTACCCGATGACTCTCTCATCGCAAGCCAGGGTGTTGCGATCGATGTCGTCAGTCCACAGCAGGACAGCTCGGCCAGGCTGATCAAAATCAGGACCCCTGAACTCCTGGTCTGGCTCGACCGGCTCGGTGGTGATGTCGTGAGAGTCGAGCTGCCGAAATTCCCGCTGGAGATCGATCGTCCCGATATTCCTTACCGCCTGCTCGATAACGGTGCCGGTACCATCTACGTCGCACAGAGCGGTTTGATTGGTGAAGACGGGATTGATTCGGGTGGCGAACGACCGCTGTATTCCGCCAACGCCAGCAGTTTCGATCTCGGCGACAACGATACGCTGACTGTTGAGCTCACGGCGCAGCGCGATGGCCTGCAGGTCTCTAAGATCTATCAGTTCCGTCGCGGTGACTACCTGGTGGATCTGCTCTATCGCGTGCGCAACAACACTGGGCGTGCGATCACAGCGAGCCTCTTTGCGCAGATCAAAAGAGATGCC
>JAPUFN010000224.1 GCA_027293665.1 Gammaproteobacteria bacterium
CTCGCAGGCTCTGCAGTGAGACGACCCGGGATCGATCCTGATAGCGCAGCGGCAGGTGCACCAGCAGATCCATCGTGCGCAAGATGCCCAGCCGGGCGAGTTTTTCTTTCAGGCTTGGACCGACGCCCTTGAGCACGTCAATGGGTTGGTTGGGATCAGCGATCGCCACCGGGTGCGACCATGATCGCTTCGATTTCCAGCTGCGCGCCCTTGGGCAGCGCAGCAACTCCAAGTGCCGCACGCGCCGGGTACGGCTGAGTGAAGTGAGCGGCCATCACTTCGTTGATGGTCTGGAAATGATTGAGATCGAGCAGGAAAACGGTCAACTTGACGAAGTCGTCGAGACTGCCACCGGCGGCAACGGCGACGGCTTGCAGGTTCCGCATGACTTGCTCCGCCTGGGTGGCAATATCGCCATCGATCAGCTCCATAGTTGCCGGATCCAGTGGGATCTGACCGGACAGGTAGACCCAGTCACCCACTCGAACGGCCTGTGAGTACGTGCCGATCGCTGCGGGTGCGTGCTCGGTACTGATGGCGCTTTTCTTGCCGCTCATGCGCTTACTCGATTGATTGACAGCACACTGAGAATGTTTCTGAGTCGTCGAATCACACGGGCAAGATGTTGTCGATCGTGCACCGACAGGCGAACGATGACGCTGGTAAGCTCCGCGTTGCGCTCTTCGACGTGAATGTTCTCAACACCGGCATCCGTATCGGCAATCGTTGCGGCCAACTCTGCAATAACACCCTTCTTCCGGTTGACCTCGATGCGCAGTGTCGTGAGAAATTCGCTGTTTTTGGTGGCGGCCCAGTGCGCCGGGATGATTTCAACTTGCGCCGTACGCCGACGGCGGACCTCCACCATATTCGGACAGGTCTCGACGTGGACGACGAAGCCTTTGCCCGGCGTCATATGGCCGACGATGGCATCGCCCGGAACCGGCCCGCAGCATCTGCCGTAGGTGATGACGAGGCCTTCCCCGCCACGCACCGCAACAGGTCCGCCGGACTCCACGGCCACCCCTTCAAAGTCCGGATCGTCAGCGGCCAGCAGGCGCTGGGCGACGGCGTAGGACATCAGCTTGCCATTGCCGATGGCAGCCAGGACCTCGTCGAGGCGCTTGACGCCGAATTCTTTGAATACCCGCCGCAAACGGCGAAAATCCAGGTCGTTGATGCTCTTGTTTGCACTGGCTAGAGATCGATTCAACAACTGGCGGCCGAACGCGATCGATTGTGACTCCTTTTGCGCTTTCAATGCCTGCCGGATGCCGGTGCGGGCCTTGCTGGAGACCACGAATGTCAGCCAGTCCGGATTGGGTCGCGCACCTTCGGAGGTGATGATCTCGACGTTCTGGCCGCTCTGCAGTTGCTGCGACAGGGGCGCTAAGTTGCGATCGATGCGACAGGCGACGCAACCATTGCCGATATCGGTGTGCACGGCATAGGCGAAGTCGACGGGACAGGCACCTCCGGGCAGTTCCAGGATATCGCCGCTGGGTGTGAAGACGTAAACCTCATCCGGAAAGAGATCGATCTTCAGGCTTTCGATAAATTCGAGCGGGTTGCCTGCACGCTGCTGCAGATCCAGCAGATCTTTGACCCATTGCCGCGCCCGGTGCTGGCTGCCCTGAAGATCTCCGTCCGCGGCCTTGTACAGCCAGTGACCGGCAATCCCGTTGTCCGCCACGGCGTCCATATGCTGTGTCCGGATCTGCACCTCGATTGGCACACCGTGCATGCCGAAGAGCGTTGTATGCAGTGATTGATAGCCGTTCACCTTGGGTATCGCGATGTAGTCTTTGAAGCGCCCGGCAACCGGCTTGTAGAGGTTGTGGACGATGCCCAGCGCGCGATAGCACTCATCGGGTTGATCAACGACGATGCGAAACCCGAAGACGTCCATGATTTCCGAGAACGACTTATGCTGGGTCTTCATCTTCAGATAGATCGAATAGAGGTGTTTCTCGCGGCCGTTGACCTCGACACGAATGCCTTCAGCGGCGAGCGCGGTCTCAATGGATTTTCTCAGTTCCTCCATCAATTCCTTGCGATTGCCGCGGGCGGCCCTGACCGCACCGCCGATCCGGTCTGCCCGCAGCGGATACAGCGCATGAAATCCCAACTCCTCGAACTCGACTTTCATCGAGTGGATGCCGAGACGATTAGCGATCGGAGCGTAGAAATCCAGCGTTTCCCGGGCGATACGCTTACGCTGCTCGCTCGACATCACACCGATCGTGCGCATGTTGTGCAGACGATCGGCAAGCTTGACCAGGATCACGCGTATGTCTTTGGCCATCGCCATGGCCATCTTCTGAAAGTTCTCGGCCTGGGCTTCAGCCCGGGAGTGGAAAATGGTCGATAGTTTCGACACACCGTCGACGATCTCCGCAACGGAGTTGCCGAAGCGTTGGCTCAGTGCCTTCTTGGCGACCCCGGTGTCTTCCATCACATCGTGCAACAGCGCAGCGATAATGGTTTCGGGGTCCATGCGCATGCCGGCGAGGATGCTGGCCACGGCCAGGGGGTGGGTGATGTAGGGATGCCCCGTCCGCCGCATCTGACCTTCGTGGGCGGCTTCGGCGTACGCATGGGCCTGCGCGACTTTCTGCACCTGATCCGCTGGCAGGTAACTTTCCAGCCGTGTCAGCAGCGCGGTGATTGTGGCGGGCGAGGCGACGGTGTCGAGTTTGGCGTTCTCGGCGAGTCGCGAAACGAAATAGGATTGGTTGCTGCCGGTGGGCGTCTGCTTATCGGCTGCGGTGCCGGGCCGTGATTGCGGCTTGTCCGCGTTGCTATCAGCGGTACCCTTCCGGGCCGATTGGCCAGAAGATTGCTTGCCGGCAGCCTTGTTGTGGGCCTTAGAAGTTGCGGTTTTCGCCATCTCCGAGGTTGAATGAGATTTCCATTTCTTCATCCTCCGTGGAGGTTTCCTGCGCGTCAAGCATTTCGTTTGAGATGAGACCTGCGGCAATCTCACGCAGGGCGATGACCGTAGGCTTGTCGTTTTCTTCGGGCAGTAGTGGCTCGGCACCGTAGCGACGCATGTGGCGGGCACGCCGGGTTGC
>JAPUFN010000225.1 GCA_027293665.1 Gammaproteobacteria bacterium
GCCTCTTCGAATTCGACCCGGACCTTCGCGCCAATTTTGATGTCTTCCGGCTTTGCCGGATCAACACCGCGTAACACCGTCAACATACGGTCGCCCTCGTCCAGATCGATGAAAGCAGTAACGAACGGTACCTCTTCGGCCCAGCCGCCGAACGCACGATGCTGCACGGCGTAGGTGTGAATCTGGCCTTCACCACTGGCTTCAATCCACTCGAGATCCGTTGCGTGGCAGAACGGACAGATGAGTCGCGGGTACCAGTGCACCCGGTCACAGCTCTTGCAGTTCGGCAACATGAGCTTGCCGCGCTTTGCACCTTCCCAGAACGGCGCTGAATGCTGTCCATGTTTAGGTATCGTTTTATCGTAAGCCACTGCCACCTTCCCGTATTGGCCGATGCGAACGGACAAAGATAGCACGAGCGACTGATTCGGGTAGCTGGTCCCGACAGCAGCAGCACAAGCCAATCCATCGCTTGTCGAATATGGCTTGCTGACACCACAATGCGACTTGAGCACTAATCGAGGGCTGTGTGTTACATGAATGTTGAGAATGCGATTACCGCGCTCACGCCGCTGAGAGTTGCGCTGGAAGTCGCAGCGGTGATCGCGCTGACGCTCGTTGGCTCGATACTCGGTGCGCTGACGCCCTGGATTGCCATGAGTCCGATACTGGGGATGGTGCTGCCGCTGCTGCTGGCGACTCACTTTCTGCGCAGGCAAGGTCAGAGTTGGCGTGATCTCGGATTGTTCAAAACCCTGCGTCTGCGTGCTCTGGCCGGGTGGACGGGGCTGACGTTGCTGCTCGTTTACACCTTGACGAGCTTCGTGGTCACGCCGCTCATCCGCGCGCTTGGCGCACCGCCGCTGGACATCTCGCTGTTGCAGCAGATCGTTGAAGGCGACACCGTGAACTATCTCATCTTCTTAATCCCTGTCAGTTGGGGCAGTGCGGCAATCGGTGAGGAAATGCTCGCGCGCGGTTTTCTCCTGGATCGATTCGCAGGGCTTGCAGGCGTTAACGCTGGAATTGTTCTGCAGGCGGTAGTGTTTGCACTGGGCCACTTCTATCAGGGGCTCACCGGAATGATAAATATCTTTGTGATTGCGCTGATCATGGGTTGGGTTTACATGCGCGCTGGCCGCAACCTGGCGCCGGTGATGGTGGCACATGGTGTGATCGACACGGTGGGCATGACGCTGCTTTATCTGGGCTACGCCGATCTGATGGTCGGGATCTCAACGTAGGGGCTGTTACCGATTCATCACAGGCAGCCATGGCAGGAAACCGTCGCAGGCGGGGTGTAACATGGCCGCAGGTGGTGCTCGATGAGATTGTGTTCCTGGATTGAGGAGATTGAATGATGCTGCGCAGGCATCCAATACTTACGGTATTCCTGTCCGTGATCACGCTGCTGGTCGGATTTTCGTGGTGGGCGCTGCATGACGGTGTCGTGGTCCTGCCGGGTGGCACCGCGGTGGATTTTTCCATGGCGCTCCAGGTACTGAGTGGCGATGAGGTGGCGCCACTTGCAGAGGCGGAACTTAAAGATCGCATGCAATTGCCTGAGGGTTTCGATATCGAGATCTGGGCGACGGGAATTCCCAACGCTCGGCTCATGGCGGTGACAGACACGGGCGATCTGCTCGTGAGCTCACCGCGGGAGGGCAAGGTTTTTCTGCTTGCCCGGGGAGCCGACGGCACTGCCACGGGTGCTGATGTGCTGCTCGAAGGCCTCGACCGGCCGCACGGCCTGGCACTGCACGACGGCTGGCTCTATATCGGCGAAGGTTCAGGCGTTTCGCGCATCCGCTTTGCCGCGTCCAAACGTGCAACCTCAGGCGTGCCCGAAAAGATCGTGTCGGGATTAGCCGAGGGCGGCAACCATTGGAGCAAGACCGTGCACGTCGGACCGGACAACCGGCTGTATGTGGCGCTCGGTTCGAGCTGCAACGTGTGCGAAGAAACCGAAACCCGTGCTGCCATGCTGCGCTATGAACTCGATGGTTCGAACGGAATCACTTACGCCACGGGACTGCGCAATGCGGTCGATTTCGCCTGGCAGCCGCAGACCGGTGTGCTCTACGCCACCGACAATGGGCGCGATCTGCTGGGCGATGACGACCCGCCGTGCGAACTCAACGCAGTTGTCGAAGGCGGCTTCTACGGTTGGCCCTATGTGAATGGTGCGGGTCACCCGGATCCGGACTTTGGCGGCCTGGCACCCGACAAAGCGGCATCCGCGATCGACCCGACCCACGAATTCCCGGCACATACCGCGCCGCTTGGCATTGCCTTTTATGACGGTGAGGCGTTTCCACAACGCTATCGAGGTGCGGCGTTCGTGGCTTTGCACGGTTCGTGGAACCGCAGCACCAAAGCGGGCTTCGAGGTGGTTGCCGTGCACTTTCAAGCAGATGGTTCGACATCGCAGGAACCGTTCCTCACGGGCTTTGAAGTCGATGAGCAGGTTAGTGGGCGGCCGGTCGGCGTGGCCGTCGGGCCGGCTGGCGAGCTTTTTGTGTCAGACGACTACACGGGTTCCATCTATCGCATCGTGCATGGTGAGTTCGAAGGCAGTGGCGCAGCGCTCATGGCGACGACCTCACAGACTCCGGACACGGTGAATCTCACTCCTGCGGAGAGAGAAAGGGCGCTTGTCAGTGGTGAAAATCTCTGGACGCAGAACGGCTGTGCTGCGTGTCATGTGGATGGCGAAGCGGACGCAGCGCCAAACATACTTGTGGAACTCGATGCGCGCTACGACGCCGCATCACTCTCGCAGTTTCTGCTCGTGCCACAGCCGCCGATGCCGCTCTACCCGTTTTCGGCTGAAGAACGCACGGCGCTCGCGGTCTATCTGCTGGCCGAGTTCTAGTACCGGGTATTAGCCTTTAGCCTTTTTAGAAGCTG
>JAPUFN010000226.1 GCA_027293665.1 Gammaproteobacteria bacterium
TCTGCGGAGGGTCCAGTTGGCAGGTTGATGGGTACCGGAATTGTGCCGGCACCCTCGTTAGATCTGGCCTGGATGACGGCGCGCTCGGCGAGTATCTCGCCATCGAAATCCTCGAGGGCCTGATCAAGCTCACCCTCAGCGGCGGCTACGCTGCCTTCGGGTGCTTCTGCCGGCAGGCCATCGCCCGCTCTACCGGCTGGCAGATCACGTTCGGATGGCATCGGCGGAATCTGGGAGTCGCCGACACCTGGAATCTGGTTACTCGTCTCCCAGCCATCTTCGGTACCGGGGGTACCCCCGGATTCCCAGGATTCATCACCCGGACTGCCGCCTGAGTCCGTACTTTCACTGCCTTCACTACCACCGCCGGCAGGCTTGGTCTCCCACAGTGGATCGGTTTGCTGGCCCGATTCGCTGCCCTCAGAACCAGCACTCTCTGCGGGTTCGCCTTGTTTCCCCTGTGGGCCTTCGGTGCCTGATTCGTCACCACTGGGCATTGGTGGTGCGCCCCCGGGCAGGGGTTCGTAGCTTGACGGTTCGCCACTGCTGCCGGAACTCGATGGACTGGAAGGGGGACTGGGCATGCTGGGTGAGCTGGGCGGGCTGGGCGAACTGGGTGGGCTGGGCATGCTGGGTGAGCTGGATGGGCTGGGCATACTGGGTGAGCTGCTCGGCAGGCTCGGCATGCTTGGTGTGCTGGGAGATTGCGACGAGTTGCTGGACGAACAACCCGCCAGCGCGAATGCCGCGGCGCCGAAACACAACAGCACAGCCAGCAGCCGAGCGTGATTCAGGCTGCCGCCAGCGTGTGGTTTAGTGCTTGATAGATTACTCATTTCCCGCTCCTACGCTGCTCCCGGAGTATATCGGCCGAACTTCCGTGCACGGACACCCTGCACGCAGAGCGCAAAGGGTATCGCAGGGTAACTGAACGATTGCTGTATAGATTACTCATCTGACTGGCCGGCGGCGATCTGGGTCTCCAGCGGCGGAAAATAGGGGAATTCATGGCGATAAGGATGATCGAGCGTGGCCATAGCCACGCCGTCGACGATGGTGGGCCGGTAGCGGGAGGCCCGGACACTTTTACGAACCCGGAAATCCATGAGACCCGCTGGTTCCGATGCCACGGTTTTCAGAGAACGCACCACCCCGCTCGCTCTAATTTCACAAGAAAGTTGCACATATCCGAGTGCCTCTGCGCCACGCTGGTCCAACGGCGGCGGGCTGGGATCCGCAGGTGCGGGGTAGTGCAGCAGTTTTGGTTGCGCGAAGTAGCTGGCAACGTCGAAGTCCTGGATTGCGGCAAGAATTTCATACGCATGCTGGTAGAGCGGGTGGGCCCTACGCGTTTTTTCGAACAGCGTGTACCAGTCGGCCAGTTGCAACACGGCTTCGGCCACCTGTTCAGCACTCTGGTGATTTTCCTGGCGGATGCGAATGATGCCCTGCAGTGCGCGCTCTCCCGCCGGAAAGTTGTTGACGCTCACCGGTACATCGAAATGCTCGTTTCTTGCCAGGGAACTGCCATAGGTGGCATTGGGGCTGTCGGAAATGTAAAACGGCGGAAAGCGTTCAAGGCGATACGTGTCCGCGATGCCTTCCAGCGCTGGAATCGCCTCCAGGGAACCCGCCTTACCGTGTGCGGAATAGATGTCGGCCGCGTGCTCATATAACACGCGGGCTGCAAAAATGTTGTGTACCCGCCGATACCATTCTGCGAGGTGGAAGACGCCGGGCAGCAATGCTTCGTCGTAGGGATCATAGGTGCTGCTCAACACATGGAACGCGTATTGTTCGCGGTTGTCGGCCTCCTCCCAGTTACCGAGCGCTCGATAAACCTCGGCTTCGCGATACACTATTTCGACCTGATCAGCAGAGACCAGTCCCGCGCTGACACGCTGCACGTGGACGGCCCGGCCATAATTGTCCAGCGCTGCCGTAAAGTCACCCTGACCGACGAGGACGTCGCCCAGCAGGGTGATAGGCCTGACGAGATCGGGGTCGAACCTGTGGCTTGCCTCTTCAATGGTTGCAATGCGCGCTTCGAGCCAGACCTTGGATGTGGCGAATTCTCCGGCGTCGATCTGAGCTTCGATCTGCTGCAGGTCCGCATCGGGCTCCGCAAGAATGGCGGCAATAGATTCCGCTGTCTGTGCGGGCGGTGGTGAGTCCGCTGCCGCGGAATCTGCCACCGGTTTCACGGCCGGCGCAAGAACAACGGTGGACTCCGGTTTACCGGCGATGGCCTGAATTACCGACTCGGCTGCGATCGCCGGTACCGCACCCAGTGCCAGAACGGCGCACGCAATAAACCGCCGGATGGCTGAGGCACATACCGGCCAGCCGGCCACGCATGCGTCACAGGACACAGGTTGCTGTTCTAGCGAGTTTTCATACACTTGTTGCTGCTTCCGAGTACTTACGTCCAGGTTCCAGGCTCCGGTTTGCAGATTCTGGATTGCAGGATCTGGTTTCCAGTTTCCTGTAAGGCCAGGCGTTCTGGCATGAATCTGGCTTGTCGGCTATCGCTGCCCGGCCGATCATCCGGTCGATTAGACAGCAACAGCCGGTTAGCGTTCGAGTGTGGAATCGGCACTTGCGCAAGTCAAGTTGCGCCTGGGCGCTCTCTAGCAGCGAGGCTGGGAATTAAGCTACCATCGCCGACCGCCATGCCTGATGCCGACTACAAGCTCGATGCCACCGGTTTACTCTGTCCGGAACCGCTGATGATTGTGCGTAACAAAGTCCGCGAGATGGTTGCCGGTGAAGTGTTGTTCGTCACGGCAACCGATCCCAGTACTTCCAGAGACTTCAACAATTTCTGTCGCTTCATGGGACATCGTCTGCTCGAGGAGACTACCGAAGGCGAAAACTTTCTCTACTGGATCGAAAAAGGCTGAAGATGATCGCGCGCTACTTCGCCTATGGCTCTAACATGAATCCCGCCCGTGTTCGTGAACGCGGCATCATCTTCGGCGCGGCCCTGGGTGCTCGACTCGCGGGTTACAGGCTGGCGTTTGACAAGTCATCCTCGCGACACCCGGATGTCGGCCATGCAAACATCGTCTTTGACCCGGCGGCGGTCGTGGAAGGCGTTCTTTACGAGCTCGACGGGCCCGCAGAAATTCAGAAAATGGACAGGTTCGAAAGCGCGCCAGTCAACTACAGCCGCGACATAGTGGAAGTGGTGACACAGCACGGCGTGCAGTCGACCTGGACTTACTTCGCCAACCCCGCCGTGCTCGTGGCCGGTTTAAAACCGCCACGCTCCTATTTAGATCATCTGCTTGCAGGCAGAGAGTATCTGTCACCGGCGTACTATGCAGCGTTGGCAGGCTGGGAGTGCGTGGAAGAGCGGTGATTGAAGAACCCACAGACTTGCTGATTGCGGGTTGTTTCAATCGGCTCTTTCGGCGCCAGCGTAACGTCCAGCTCATTGGTGGCGCCGAAGAGCCTTTGTATCTCCCGGCTGCCGGTGCGCGTCCCGCAACGATTCGATATACCCGTAACTATGCACGCAGCGCGCTGCATGAAATTGGCCACTGGTGCATCGCCGGAGAAGAGCGACGCAGCCGTACCGATTACGGCTACTGGTACTCGCCACCGCCAAGAGATGCGCGCGAGCAGCAGGCGTTCTATGCAGCAGAGGTGGTCGTGCAATCACTGGAGAAACTTTTTGCAACGGCGTGCGGTGTCAGGTTTGCTGTGAGCATCGACAATCCTGGAGACGCAGGCGTGCTGGATGAGAAGTTTGCCGATGCGGTAGCACAAAGAGTAGAAGGGTTAGCGGAGTCTGACTTGTCCGCCAGGGCGCGGTACATGCTCGAAGGACTGCGGCGGTTACGCTGCCGGAACCGGGCCTGAGGCATGCAACCGCTGTGGCTCTTCGATGGCACTTTGCTGTTTTTTCGTGCGCTGTATGGGTTGCCCGACGTCTTCTTCGACACCGCCGGCCGATCCATAAACGGGGTCCGCGGTTACCTCCAGTATCTGCGCGCAACGCTAAGTCGCAATGATGTTCGATATGCAGTCGTTGCTTTTGATGAAAGTCTCAATACCT
>JAPUFN010000227.1 GCA_027293665.1 Gammaproteobacteria bacterium
TGAGAAAGCCCGGGCAGTCCTCGAGATGCACCAGCGGCAAATGAAACGTCGCCGCAAGATCGATCAGGCGAATGAGTTTGCGGCAGGCATCTGCGGTCCAGGCACCGCCGTAGATCATTGGGTTTTCTGCAAACAGCGCAACCGGCACACCGTTGAGCCGCGCAAGACCCGTTAGGATGGATTTGCCCCAGCGCCGGCCGATTTCGAAAAACGACTGCTGGTCAACCACCGCATCGATGATCTCGTGCATGCGGTACACCTTACGCGGGTCCCGCGGAATGATATCGATGAGCGAATCCTCGCGGCGGTTCGGATCGTCATCACACTCAATTACTGGTGGCAATTCGTCCACGCTCGAAGGCAGGTAGGACAGGAAAGTGGTTGCGCATTCGAACGCTTCGGCTTCCGAGCTCACCTCGTCATCGATTGCGCCGTTGCGGGTGTGGATCTTCGATGCGCCGAGCTCTTCCTTGCTGACATTACCCAGATTGGCCCAGTCGACCAGGGCAGGCCCGGCGATCATCATCTGGGCGCTGTCCTTCACGATTACCGAGTAGTGGCTGGTCGCGACCCGTGCAGCTCCGATACCAGCAACCGACCCCAGGGCCAGGGAGACCGACGGCGCGATCGCCAGGTGCTGGACAACTATCTCCCAGCCCCGCAGTTCGGGAATGTAGGTGCGTCCGGCTTTCTCGATAGTTTTGACCGAGCCACCACCTCCCATGCCGTCTACCAGACGGATGTGGGGTAGTTTCAACTCCAGCGCGAGGCCTTCCGCCTGTGTCCGTTTTGCAGGGATCGAGGCGTCCGCCGAACCACCACGAACCGTGAAATCATCGCCGGAAAGGATGACAGGTCGGCCGTCGATGTCGGCTGTGCCGAAAACGAAATTGGCGGGGGTGAACGATTCCAACTCGCCATCGTCGCTGTAGTTGGCAACCCCGGCGAGTGCTCCGATCTCATGAAAACTGCCGGCGTCACCGATCGCGTCTATCCGTTCGCGGATTGTCAGCTTGTTGAATTCGTGCTGCCGGGCGACCTTTACCGGGCCACCCATCGCATGCGCGAGTTGCTCGCGCTTGCGCAGCTCGCGTATTTCGTCTTCCCAACTCATATTGCCCGCTCAGTCAGCCAAGCGCAGAAATGCTCTCAAGCACGTGTACCGCTGAAAGTTGCGTTGCCGAACGCGCCGAGTTTGACGTCGCCGCTCATCTCGTCGCCGTCAACTGTCGCACTGAACTCCAGCGTCATGGCCATTGGCGAGGTGATGCTGGCTTTCCAGGTCAGGGAATCGCCGTCCACGGCGCCTTCTTCGAGCTCGATATCGCCCTGTGGCCCACTCAGTTTGCCGCTCAGGGTGGCACCATCCGTGGTCAGCTCCATCGTGCCTTTCTGTACCCCCATGGGCGTATTCATCGTTGTATTCCAAGTGCCATCTGCGCTCATTTACGAACTCCCGGTTACGTTATGTGGATCCCCGCCCGTGGCGGCACCTGAGTATGCCACTACCAGCCTGTTGAAAAAAACCTGGCAGCGTGTTTTTCAACACGTTCCGCTAGCTCAGGGGATGCGTCACGTAGTGCTGAATGCGGCAATTTGTCGCCGTCTGACTGGACACGGATTCCTGGCGCTGCGTTAATACACAACCCGTGAGCAACTCGATCGGAACTCTCAACGAAGGACCTTTGCATCAGGCGCTGAAAGCACTCTATATCGATGCTGGCGCGCAGGAGGAAGTTGCCATCGACGGCTTCGTCGCCGATGTCCGGGCCAGCGACGACGTCATATACGAAATTCAGACGGGCGGTTTCAGTCCCCTCAAACGCAAGCTTTTGCACCTCGTCGATGCACATCGCGTGGTGCTCGTGCATCCGATTGCGCAGACTCGCTACATCGTTAAGCTGCCGGTCGATGGTGTAGAGCTTGCGAGCCGCAGGCGCTCACCGAAAAAAGGTGCAATCGCAAACATCGTCGAAGAGTTGGTCAGTTTTCCGCAGCTTCTCAACCATCCCAACTTTGAGCTGGAAGTCGTGCTGACCTGCGAAGAAGAAATACGCGTGTACGCTGGCGCGAAATATCGTCGGCGCAAGGGCTGGCGGGTTGTTCAACGCAGGCTCACAGAAGTGCTCGAGCGCCAGCGGTTTCGCAACGCAAACGATCTTTTTCGTCTCGTCCCGGGACCCTTGCCCGATGTCTTTACGACGCGGGAACTCAGCGAGGCGATGGCGCAGCCACGCTGGCTGGCACAAAAGCTTGCGTACTGCCTGCGTGAAGCAGGCGAAATCGAGATCTGCGGCAAATCGGGAAATGCGCTCGAATACCGGCTGGCAGCGCGTTGAACAACAGACCGCGGGTCTCAAACGAATACGACTGAAAATACCTCATCGAGATGAGACACGAGCGTCAGCTTGATGTCGTCGCGGACGGTCTGCGGCAGCTTGACCAGATCCGCCTCGTTGTCTTTTGGCACAATGACATGACGCATACCTGAGCGATGGGCGGCCAGCAATTTTTCTTTGATGCCGCCGACCGGCAGCACCAGGCCGGATAAGGTCAGTTCGCCGGTCATCGCCAGTGCATCGGGTACTCGCTTGCCCGTGTAGGCCGAGTAGAGAGCTGTGGCCATGGTGACACCCGCTGAGGGTCCGTCTTTCGGCACAGCACCGGCCGGCACGTGAATGTGGACGCCGGTACTTTCGATCTTGTCCCGGTCGAGGCCGATGTGTTCGGCAACCGACCACAGGTAACTGCGTGCCGCCTTCGCAGACTCCTGCATGACCTGACCCAGATGGCCGGTCAGGATCACTTTCTCGTCCTTCTGGGTGAGTGTTGCTTCCACGTACAACACATCGCCGCCTGCTTCCGTCCAGGCAAGGCCGGCCGCGACGCCGGGCACAAGCTGTTCCCGGCCTTGATCGGACTGGTATTTTTCCGGTCCCAGCAAAGCGCTCAAGCCGGAGGCCGTTACTTCGTCTGTCGTTGCCTGTTCGTCCACCACCTGACGCGCCCGTTTCCGCGCGAGTCTGCCGATCACACGTTCGAGCTCGCGAACACCGGCTTCACGCGTGTAGCGACGAATCATTGCGTGCAGAGCGTCTTCGGAAATCAGTAGCTGAGTGTCGTCAAGCCCGGCTTCCGTGAGCTGGCGTGGGATGAGGAACTTTCGTGCAATAGCTTGTTTCTCGGCATCGCTGTAGCCAGTGAGTTCGAGTACCTCCATGCGGTCGAGTAACGCGCGGGGTATTCCCTCCAGCGTGTTGGCCGTGGTGATGAATAGAACCTTCGACAGGTCGTAAGGCAGATTCAGATAGTTATCGCGAAAATCTTTGTTCTGCGCCGGGTCGAGGATTTCCATCAGCGCCGCTGCCGGATCACCGCGAAAATCCCGTCCCAGCTTGTCGATCTCGTCGAGCATGAGTATCGGATTGACAACCCCGGTACGGCGAATGGCCTGGAGTATCCGTCCCGGCATGGCGCCGATGTAGGTCCTGCGGTGGCCGCGCAGCTCGGCTTCGTCGTGCAAGCCGCCGAGGCTCAGACGTTCGAACTTGCGTCCCATGGCGCGGGCGATCGATTGGCCCAGTGACGTCTTGCCGACACCGGGTGGACCGACGAAGCAGAGAATCGGCGCTTTTGCTGCGGGATTGAGGATCATGACTGCGAGCGATTCAAGGATTCGTTCCTTGACGTCTTCAAGTCCGTAATGATCTTCATCGAGCACGGCCTGAGCGTGGGCCAGATCCAATTGATCCTCGGTGTGCTCGTGCCAGGGTAACTCGGCGACGAGTTCGAGGTAGGCGCGGGCGACCTGATAGTCCGATGCGTTAGCGGACATGCGAGCAAGCCGAGCCAGTTCCCGATCGACCTCTTTCTGTACGCCTTCGGGTAGCTTCGCATCTTCGAGCTGACCTTTGAGTTCGGTGATGTCTTCGTCTTCGTCACCTTCGCCCAGCGCGTGTTCGATGGCGCGTTTCTGTTGCCGAAGGACATGTTCACGTTGTTGCTGGTCGAGATCTTCTCGCGCTTTCTCGGCAATCTGCCGTCGCAGTTCCGTCACCTGCAGTTCGTGGAGCAGTATGTCGTGCACGACTTGCATCAGTTCGAGCGACGTTGCGGCGTCGAGCACACTCTGTCGTTGTTCGTGATTCAAGTTTGCCAGGGAAGCTATCCGGTACATCTGAGTAATCGGATTCGCGATGGAACCCACCAGCTGGTGGTAGATCTGGTCGCCGTTTTCGGTATCGAGAACGTTGGCGATCTGTTGCGCGAGTTGCTGATTTTCCCGCATCAGGGCGTCGACTTCGGGACTTTCCTCACCCAGATTATCCAGCGTCAGCTCGGGGAGTTCAGTGAAGGTGAATGACAGGTATTCAGAATTGTCGAGTGCCTCTTCCAGACGCACGCGACGGATTCCCTGGACGATGACCTGCGCGCCGTTGTTGTGTTTCTCAACCCGGCTGATTCTGACGAGCGTTGCGATCTTGTGCAGGTCGTCGGCAACCGGGTCTTCGATTTCGCCTCGATTCTGCGCAACCGCGATCAGCTCCCGACCGTGCTCGGCACCCGCCGATAGTGCCGCGAGCGATTTCGTTCGCCCCACAGCGAGGTGCTGCACGATTTCGGGATAGACCACGGTGTCTTTCAGAGGCAGGACTGGCAGTGAAGGAGTGGCCATGCTGACTCAGCCCACCAGATCCTGCACCCGTGCGGCCTCTTCGCGCACCATTTCGGGCGCGCCGAGCATCTGCCGGTTGAAGCCAATCCGCTTGAACCAGTAGTGCAGTCCCAGCAGATCGGTAAATCCCATGCCGCCATGCACTTCCGTGGCGGTTTTCGCAACGAAGGTGCCGGTTTCGGCGAGATGGGCTTTCGCATGGCAGGCGGTCAGCGTTGCTTCGTCGGCGACGGCATCGAGCGTATGGGCCGCATACCAGACCAGCGCCCTGCAGGGTTCGAGTTCTGCCGCCATTTCGGCACACATGTGTTTGACGGCCTGGAACGAAGCGATAGGCCGGTTGAACTGTTCACGCTGCTTCGCATACTCGACAGACTGGTCCAACATATTCTGTGCCGCACCCAGGGTATCCGCAGCGAGCATGACGCGACCTGCGTCGATCACCTGGCGCAGGACGTCGGGATCATCCGTGAGCCGGGTAGCGGGCGTGTTTGAAAATACCAGCTCGCCGCTTGGTCGGGTCTTGTCGATCGTTGCGAGGCTGCGCGCCTGCAACCCGTACGCATCGGCTGCGACCAGAAAAAGCGCACGTTTGTCGTCCGCCACCAGGTACTGGTCCGCCCCAAAATCGAGGACGAAAAGAGCCTTGCCGCTGAGATTTGCGCCATCACTCACAACGCCTGCATCGGCGCGGGCAGCAATCGATTCGGCCACGGCGACACCAACAGTCGTGTTGCCGCTGGCAATTGCTGCGAGCAGTGCATCCTGCTCGACGCCCGCAAGCGCAATCGCCAGCGGTGCCATGACGACCGTGCCGATAAAAGGCACGGGCGCCGTATGAGCACCGAGCGATTCAGATACCAGTGCTGCTTCGACGCAACCAAGCCCTACGCCGCCAGCACTTTCAGCAATCAGCAGTGCCGGCACGCCGAGTTCGGCAAGCCCGGTCCACAAGCCGGTTGCCGGGTTATCGACGAGGGTTTTGACCTGCTCCAGCGAGCTTGCGTCGTCCAGATAGCGGTTAAGGCTGTCCTGCAGCAGGGTCTGTTCTTCCGAGAGTCCGAATTCCATTACTTACCCCTGGGAGGCCTTTTCGACTTTTGGCTCACGCGGCATGTCGAGCCCTCGTTCGCTGATGATATTTTTCTGAATCTGGGATGTACCGCCGCCGATGATGAGTCCCAGGTAAAACATGTATTGAGCTTGCCAGGAGCCATGATCTCGAACATAGGGATTGTCGTCGTATGCCAGGCCGAATTCACCCATGGCATCAATGGCGAGTCCTTCGAGATCGTGCCGCAGCTCAGTGCCCTGAAGTTTGACGATCATGCGAGCCAGGGTCGCATCGGCGTTGTTCAGCTTCGCCGAAAGGATGCGCAGATCGTTGCAGCGCAGGGCCATTACCCGGCCCTGTATCCGCATGAGACGGTCACGATATGTAGGATGGTCGATCAGCCGCTGGCCATCGATCGTTTCTGTTTTCAACAGATCGATCAGAGCGTTGAACCGTGCCAGGGTGATGTTGGGATTACCCAGGGAGTCACGTTCGTGGCCGAGAATTGCGTTTGCAACGAGCCAGCCCTCGCCACGTTCACCCACGATCTGCTGTTTTGGAACGCGGACGTCGGTGAAAAAGGTCTCATTGAAATTGGCCGCCCCGGTCATGTCGACGAGTGGCCGAATTTCGATGCCGGGGGTATCCATCTCGAAGAGCAGAAAGGAAATACCCTTGTGCTTGGGAGCATCGGGTTCGGTGCGGACCAGGCAGAAGATCCAGTCGGCAATGTGCGCGGTGCTGGTCCAGATTTTCTGGCCGTTGACCACCCACTCGTCCCCATCAAGCACAGCGCTCGTACGCAGGCTCGCCAGATCGCTGCCAGCGCCTGGTTCGGAGTATCCCTGGCACCAGACCATCTCGCCACGCAGTGTCGGGCCGATGAACTGCTGTTTCTGTTCTTCGGTGCCCATCTCGAGCAGGGTCGGTACCAGCATTGAGATGCCCTGGCCACCGAGTCCGGTGCTCGTTTTGGCATTGGCGAATTCCTCAGCGATGATCCGCGACTTGAGAATGTCCGGCTCGGCGCCATAGCCGCCGTATTGCTCAGGTATCGTCCGCGCGGTGTAGCCGTTTTCAATCAGCAGCTTCTGCCAGGCGAGCGAAGCGGCTGCCCGCATGCCTTCGCCTTTCGGCGCCGCATCGCGGTGCGTAGTCAGGAATGTGACCACTTCCGCACGGAAAGACTCGTACTCCGGTCCATAGGACAGGTCCATGCAATGCCTCCCAGGCAATCGATCAATCTAGTATCAATCTAACGATTTTACGCTAAGCGGGCCAGATGTTCCCTACGTACGAGGTGTTGCAACGCGTTGCCGCGCGCGAAGCGTTCAATCTCGGCAACGATGAAGTCGGTCAGGCGCTGAGTTTCGTCGCCGAGCGATCCGGCAATGTGTGGCGTCAGGAACACGTTGGCCAGGCGATAAAACGGCGAGTTTGCCGGCAGTACCTCCGGTTCGGTCGTATCGAGGACAGCAAACAGCCGGTCCTTGGTTAACTCCTGCAGAAGCGCGTCCTGATCCACCAGGCCGCCGCGGGCGGTGTTGATCAGCGTCGCGCCATCGCGCATGAGCGACAGCTCGCGTGCGCCGATCATGTGGTGCGTGTCATTCAGCAATGGAGCGTGCAGGCTGACAACGTCTGAGCCTGACAGGAGTTCGGAGAGGCCGACCTTGACCGCTCCCAGATCACGCGCGGCCAGTGGTGTCACGAAGGGATCGTATAACAGGATTCGAATTTCGAACGGCGCCAGAAGGGAGATCACGAGTCGCCCCACCTGGGAGGCGCCGACGATGCCGACAGTCTTACGATAGTTGCCGACGTCGGGTGCCTCGTTAGTCCACGGCGCACGATTTTCATGGTGGTCCAGATAGAATCTGTTGAGCTGGAAGACCTTCTTGTTGGCGAACAGAATTGCAGCGACCGTGTACTCGGCGACAGGTACGGCGTTTGCCGCAACAGCGTTGCTGACCAGAATTCCGCGGCGCCAGACGACGTCGTCGAGAAAACCTTTAACGCTGCCAGCGAGATGCGCGATGAACTTGAGGCGGGGCAACTGGTCGATAGTTGCAGCATCAATGCGCGGGCAACCCCAGCTCGTAACAAGAACCTCAACCTGCTGCATGGCGTCCTCGAGCTCTGCGACCTCGCGAAATGGTTCTTCGGCGATCAGATTGGTCAAATTGCGCAGGCGTTGCATGTGATCGTCGCGGATCAGTTCATCGAAGACAACCGGGTGCATCACAAGCGCTGTGATGGGTGGTTTGGCCATGGCACAACAATACTCCATAATCCTGTTGAGGACCTGCTGCGGGCACTGCCCGCCGCGACCTGGAGCCGCCATTTGGCGTGACGAATTCGTACAGTTGCGCAGCGCGGGTCCGCGAACCGATTAGGCTATTGTGGAAATGAAGATGGATCGTATTGAAGAAACTACGTCAGCTGCCACAACGGCAGTGGAAATGTTGCACACCATGGCCGAGATGCAGGAAGCGCATAACCGCCAGGTGCATCCGGACTGGCGCGAAAACGAGTATGAATACTATCGGGCGATCTGGGTGGAATGCGCAGAGCTGCTCGATCACTACGGTTGGAAGTGGTGGAAGAAGCAGAATCCGGATCTGGCTCAGGTGAAGCTGGAGATCGTCGACATCTGGCACTTCGGTCTCAGTGATCTGCTGCGAGCGCAGGCGCTGAACGATGACTGCGTGCAACTGCTGGCCACGCAGAATCTCGCAGCACAATCGGATAGTGCGGTGTTTCGTGCAGCGGTCGAATCACTGG
>JAPUFN010000228.1 GCA_027293665.1 Gammaproteobacteria bacterium
GTCGATGAGCAATTGGCAGACCTGGTTAAAGACCAGGACCTTTCCCGTTACATTCTTTAGCGCCACCAACGGCGCGTCCACGGGGTAACACCGGATGCGGCCCGACAAAATTGTCTATCACAAGCGCTCCAAAACGCTCGAGCTGACATTCGAGTCGCACTCGGTGACCATTCCCGCAGAGCTCCTACGGGTCTACTCACCGTCCGCCGAAGTGCGCGGACACAGCGAAAAAGAGCGCAAGCTACAAATGGGCAAAAAGCATGTCGCTATCAAAAAGATCGAGCCCGTCGGTAACTACGCAATCCGCATCGTGTTCGATGACGGTCACGACTCCGGTCTTTACGCCTGGGAATTCTTGAGCGACTTAGCGGAGAACGCGGAGCGCTACTGGCACGACTATTCTGTTGAACTCAAAGCCGCCAACGCATCACGCCTGCCGACCATTCCCGTTGGCCAGTGGACCCCAAAAATCGACGACTGAGACCGTTGGAAATACCGCCGCCGGGATTGACCTTGTGGCACAGGCGGCAAGGCGTAAACTGATCTGTCCCACTTTTCACCCGCTAATCAGGCAGCAGGTATGAGTCCGGTTGATTTCGGTTATCGCAACGTAAGCCCCGCGGAAAAGACACAGCTCGTCGATGGTGTGTTTGCCAGCGTCGCCGAACGCTATGACCTGATGAACGATCTGATGTCACTCGGCGCGCACCGGCTGTTCAAGCGTATGACAATTGAGATGTCCAGCGTGCGGGAAGGCAACCGGGTGCTCGACCTCGCCGGTGGTACCGGCGATCTGGCGGCGCTTTTCGCGCCGATCGTCGGGCTGACCGGCACGGTAGTGCTCTGTGACATCAATTCGGCAATGCTGGCAGTCGGCCGCGACCGGATGCTCAACAAGGGCCTTGCCCAGATCCAGGTCTGCCAGGCCAACGGCGAACAGCTGCCTTTTCCAGACGCTGCGTTCGATTGCATCAGCATCGGTTTCGGGTTGAGAAATTTCACGGACAAAGCAATGGCCCTGCGCGAACTCAACCGGCTGCTTAAACCCGCAGGCGTCCTGCTCATTCTCGAGTTCTCCAAGCCGGAAAATTCACTGATCGATGCGGGTTACCGTGCCTTTCAGGCGTTCTGGCCGGGGATGGGCAAGCTGTTGGTGAATGATTCGGCCAGCTACCGGTACCTCATTGAATCGATTCGCATGCATCCCGGTCAGAAAGCGCTGAAGCTGATGTTGGAGGATGCCGGCTTCATCGATGTGGAGTATCACAATCTGATCTCCGGCGTGGCCGCGATTCATCGAGGCACAAAACCGTGAATGGGCTGGAGGTTGTGCTGGTGGATCTTTTGAGCACGTTGAGCAACGCAAGCCTCGCACTGGATCCGCTGGCAACGGCCAGGCTAAGTGCGCTCGAAGGAACTCGCGTGCAATTCGAATTTGCGCAGCCAGCGCCTGCGGCGAAACGAGAGCCTGCGGCTGGAAAAGCGCCTGCGGCGACTGAAGCGCCTGCGGCGACTGAAGAGCCGGCGGCGACTGAAGAGCCTGCGGCGACTCAAAAACCCGTTGCCGAGAAAAACCTGACCCTGCTCATTGTCGGCGGCCGACTGGAATTCACACCAGGTGGCGACGCACCGACTGGCGATGACGGGCAACCCCATGCCATCGTCCGCGGCTCTATTCCGAGCGTGCTGGCATGGCTGACCGGCGCCGGGGGGGTCAGCGACACTCTCACCTTTGAAGGTGACGAAGCGATCCTGGCAGAACTTGCCGGCATTCTCAGGAGCTATGAACCCGACCTGGCCGAGCCCTTGACCAGCCTGCTGGGGGATGAGGCAGCAGAAAGCCTGATCGGTGCGGCGGAAATGGCGTTCGCTACCTTCAGATCGATGCTGGAAAGCGCGAGCAGCGCCGTCGGCCACAGCGCCGGTCGAAGTTTCGTCAGCACGCCTAAGCTCGACACATTGCTCATTGGACTCGACGCGCTGCAGCTGCGCACCGATCGCCTGGCGGCAAAAGTCCGCGCCGCGGAGCGTACGAGCGAACGGGTGGAGGATCCGCAGTGAGATCGTTGCGGCGTGCGGCTCGCATCCTGTGGACGGTCAGCCGCTATCGTCTGGATACACTTTTCGCGCCATACACACCCGCAAATTTTCGCTGGCTGTTGCGACTGTCACCCCTGCGGCTGCTACCCAAGGGGAAGCTCGCCGAAGGCCGGCGCCTGCGCCTGGCATTGCAGGATCTGGGACCAGTCTTCATCAAATTCGGGCAGATGCTCTCCACCCGGCGCGATCTCATTCCGCTTGAGATTGCTGACGAGCTCGCCGGGTTGCAGGATGCTGTGCCGCCATTTTCCAGTGAGCGGGCCCGGGCAATCGTCGAAGAAGCGCTTGGCAGATCGCCGGACTCGGCGTTCGCAAGCTTCAGTGACGAACCAATGGCATCCGCATCGGTTGCTCAGGTGCACGCTGCCAGGTTGCCTGATGGCACGGACGTCGTCATCAAGATCGTCCGCCCGGACATTGCAACTGTCATCGAAGAAGACATCGCGGTTCTCACGATGCTCGCAACCTGGCTCGAAGAGCATGTCTCCGAGACGCGACGTCTCCATCTGCGGGAAGTCGTTGCCGACTACAAACACACCATCCTCGACGAGCTCGACATGCGCAAGGAAGCTGCGAACACCGAGCAGTTGCGGCAAAACTTCGCCGGCTCACCGCTACTGTACGTACCGAGGGTTTATCAGGATTTCTGCAGCGGCAACGTGCTGTGTCTCGAACGCATCTACGGTGTGCCCATCAGTAACATCGAAGAGCTGCACCGCCGTGGGACCAACATGCGCGTCCTGGCCGAGCGCGGCGTGGAGACTTTCTTCACGCAGGTTTTCGTCGACAATTTTTTCCATGCAGACATGCACCCCGGCAATGTTTTCGTCAACGCCGACGATCCGGAAAACCCGTCTTACATCGCCGTCGACTGCGCGATCATCGGCACACTCACCCGGCAGGACCAGGACTATCTGGCACGCAACCTCCTCGCCTTTTTCAATCGCGATTATGCCCAGGTGTCGCGTCTGCATCTGGAATCCGGCTGGGTTCCCGCAGAGACAGACCCACACGCATTCGAGCAGGTCATCAAGGAAGTCTGCGAACCCATATTCGCCAAACCTCTCAACGAGATTTCGTTCGGCCAGTTCCTGGTCCAACTGTTTCATACCGCCCGCCAGTTCGACATGGAAGTCCAGCCGCAACTCGTACTGCTGCAAAAAACGCTTCTGTACATCGAAGGACTCGGCCGGGAGTTGTATCCAGAACTCGACCTGTGGGAGACCGCCAAACCATTCATGGAATCCTGGATGACCGACCACGTCGGTCCAGCCGCTGCGCTGCGGGAGTTCGCCGAGCACGCACCCGAACTCCTTGCCCAACTGCCGCAACTGCCAGCGGCGGTGCTCAACGCCAACATAAAGCTGAAGAGCCTGGAACGATCGTTCAGCAGACACACGCAGGAACTTGCCACGCTGGAAAAACGGTTGGACTCCCTGACCCGGGCAGGTAGAGTTCGCCGCACTTCGGGCGCCGGGCTGCTGCTTCTCGCCACTGTATTGCTGTGGAACCCGCTCGCCCAGTCCCTCAATTCTGCCGAACAGTTTGGTGCGGTTGCGGGCTTGCTGAGCGCCGTGCTCGGTACGCTGCTGCTGATCAGAGCCTGACACCACTCACCGCGTAACGATCGAGACACTATGGACATCATCGAAAAACTCACACGCACTCTTGAAAGCCGTCGCGATGCTGACCCGGCGACGTCTTACGTTGCGTCCCTCTACGCCAAGGGCCTGAACAAAATTCTCGAAAAAATCGGTGAGGAGTCAACGGAAGTCATTCTTGCGGCGAAAGAGGTTGAAAGCGGTGCAGATAAGGCAGCACTCGTCCACGAAGTCGCCGATCTGTGGTTCCACAGCCTGGTTGCGCTGGTGCACCTGAATGTGGACCCCCAGGAGGTCCTGCAGGCGCTGAAAGACCGCTCCGGGGTGTCCGGCCACGACGAGAAACGCGCGCGCGCGCCTGAACCCGGTAACTGACGCCGGAACAGACTCACACTCAAGCGCGGCACTAATGCCTATAATAGACCCGCAAAAACGGAGATAGCTCATGTTTGGTGGATTTGGACTTACGGAACTGCTGGTCGTGCTGGCCATCGTGCTTCTCATATTCGGTCCCAAGCGGTTAAAAAGCCTGGGTGCCGATCTCGGATCGGCCATTAAGGGCTTCCGCACTGCGGTAACCGATGAAGAGAAACCCGAAGCGCCGGTCGATCCGAAAATAATCGAAGGCGAGGTCGACCCCGAATCGACGACGCAGGAGTCGACAAACAAACAAAACAGCAATGTTTGAAATCGGCTTCCCGGAACTGATGCTGATCGCCGTCGTCGGCCTTCTGGTCATTGGTCCCGAACGCCTGCCGGAAGCATTGCGCACGCTCGGACTCTGGTTTGGCCGAATGCGACGAAGTTTTACGGCAGTGAAAGCGGAAATCGAAAAAGAAATCGGCATGGATGAAGTGCGTCGACAGTTGCACAACGAAGCCGTCATGGAAGAAATGAAACGAATCGAAAGCGAAGTCCGTGGCACGGTCGACGACGCTCAAGCATCGCTCAACGAAGGCATCCAGGCAGCAGACAACTCCATTGCTCCGCCGCCAGCCCCGCTAGACACACCCGCAGACGCAGCGACAGAAACGTCTGCCGAGGCACCTGCGGCCACCACCGGGCAACCTCAGTCCGAGGACAAAGCCCACAATGGCTGACGCCCTGCCCGAAAAAACTACTGCGGACCACGACGCGCTGGTCGACAGCTCCGAACAACCCTTTCTCGACCACGTGATAGAGCTGCGTAGGCGCATCCTGCATGGTCTGCTTGCGGTTATCCTGCTGTTCTTCCCCATCTACTTCTTCGCCAACGACCTCTACGGATTCGTCGCAGCACCACTCATGGCTCACCTGCCAAACGATGGCAACATGATTGCAACCGAGGTCGCGTCACCATTTCTGACCCCGTTCAAACTCGCGATCTTTGCCGCAATATTTCTCGGCATGCCGTACCTGCTGCACCAAATCTGGGGCTTTGTAGCCCCCGG
>JAPUFN010000229.1 GCA_027293665.1 Gammaproteobacteria bacterium
GATCGATTACGTGACCCGGGAGTACCTGAAAATGATCGACCTACACTACTGGCCGACGCCGAATGGCTGGAAAGTCAGCATCATGCTGGAGGAGTGCGGACTGCCGTACAACGTAATTCCGGTGGATATCGGCGGGGGCGATCAATTCACCGCCGAGTTCCTGCGAATCAGCCCCAACAACCGAATGCCGGCGATCGTCGATCATGCGCCGCTTGACGCAGGCGAACCGATCACCATCTTCGAATCCGGTGCGATCCTCGAATATCTCGCCGAGAAGTCTGGAAAATTTCTGCCGACACAGCCAAGGGATCGCTACAAAGTGCTGCAATGGGTGCATTGGCAGATGGCTAATCTCGGTCCGATGATGGGCAACGCTAACCATTTCAAAAACTATGGTAAGAACCTCGCCGGGGATCCTGCGCAACTGGAGTATGGGATCAAGCGATTCGTCGGTGAAGTGGACCGCTTGTCGGGCGTGATGGATGCGCAACTTTCGGTGAATCAATACCTTGCAGGCGCCGATTACAGTATTGCCGATATCATCAGCTGGCCGTGGGCGATGCTGCTCGGCCGGATGATTGACGAGTCCGTCTGGGAGGGCTTTCCACATCTCAAACGTTGGGTGGACGAAGTGGCTGCCCGGCCTGGCGTGGACAAAGGCTGGCAGGTGGAGCGTGAATGGGGCCGGCGGGATCTCACGGAAGACGAAGAAAAGGCGCGCAGAGATCTCCTGTTCAATCAGACAAATGAGAAGGTCCGAATCGCCCGGGAGGCGGCTGCGAAAGCTGCTACCTGACCGAACTGAGGCAATCTGAGAGGTTGCGAACATCGGGAAGGCGTTCTATGTTACTCACGCCGGACAAAGGGGGCAGTACATGCGGCACGTGTCAGATATTCTGGAAGACAAATCCGAGGAGGTGATCTGGGTCGGTCCTCTGGAATCTGTTTTCGATGCACTGAAAATCATGAACGATCGCGACATCGGTGCGGTCCTCGTACAAATCGAAGACTATCTGGTTGGCATACTCTCCGAGCGTGACTACATGCGCAAAGTCATCCTGGATATTCATGCATCCAAGCAGACGAAAGTGTCGGAGGTCATGACTCGCGATGTCGTAACCGTGTCACCCGAGGATACTATCCGCCACTGCATTGCTCTCACCAAGAAGCACCATGTGCGCCATCTGCCGGTCGTCGTCGAAGGCAGGGCCATCGGCATGATCTCACTGCGCGATCTGTTTCTGGATGTGATTCAGGAAAGGGTCGGCGAAGTAACCGAAGACGAATAAATTCGCCCTGGCTCATCGTCAGAGGTGAACTCCCACGTTCTACCGTCAACGCGTAAAGCGGCCAATCTCAAAGACGGTGCCGCGCCACTCTGCCCGGACGGTGAATCGTGCCGCGGTTCGTCTGCGCCACCTGGCTCCTGGCACGGCGTTCCACTGTGCGCTGCTGGCGCGGTTGCGACTGCGGCCGTGGCTGTGACTGTGGTCCTTGCGCCGATGTTTGACTCCCTTGTTGAGATCGTTGCTGGCGCTGAGTGGTAGGTCGCTGTTGCTGAGCACGCTGAGCGATCTGCTCTCGCGGTCGCTCCTGGCGCTGGCGCCTGGTTCGCTGCTGAGTTCTCTGCGCCGTCTGCTGTCGAGATCTTTCCTGGCGCTGCGTCCGGGTTCGCCGTTGATCTCGCTGAACCGTTTGTTGCCGTCGCCGTTCATTGCTCTGCCGGCGTTCTTGTTGGCGCTCACGTGCACTTGACTGACTGCGGGTCTGTCGACGGTTTTGATTTCTCCGTTGGCTGCGTTGTTGTTGCGACACCAGTGTGGCGCGCCGTTGTCCTGTTGGCGCAGTTCGCCGCTGTCTGCGGGGTTCGGTCTGCGTTGCGTTATTCGCACCGCTGCGCAACGCCATCTGCGGTGCTTGCTGGCGGGGATCGACTGGCAAACTGCGAGAACGGCTGCGTGGCTGTGACCGACCTCCCGGGTTCGCATCCCATTGGCGGTTGCGGTGCTGGTTAAATCGTTTGTGATCTCGAGATCGATTGAGCGAATGTGCACCACGATAGTCACGGTGTCGGTAATCAGCGTGATTCTTATAGCGACTGTGGTGCCTGGCGGGACGTCCAGCCGCCCCGTGATGATCCGGCTGCCAGACATTCGCCGCATGATGGCGCAGGGAATTCTGCGGATAGTAGCTATAGTTGTGCGCAACCGTCGCTCGACGATAGTGATGATTGTCGTAGTGGAAGCCATGATAAGGGTGGTCGTTGTAAATCAGGTGATGCAGGTGCAGGTTGTTCGTCCGCCAACCGATGCTGTACGCCGACGTCACACCCCAGAACCAGCCTGAGTAAAAATTGTAACCGGCCGGATACGGATAGTAGTAAACCGGGTATGGCCGGTCATAGTAGTGATAGACAGGGGTATTCTGGTATACGACGACTTCTTCTGGTTCATAGTAAGGCACGTAAATGACCTCAGGATCGGCGGTGTCGATTTCAATGGTGTCATCGATCACCTCGACCACTTTGTACTCATCGCTTAGCAGGTTGCCCGCGGCGTAGGCTTGTCCGCGAAAGTGCTCCACCGCGGAAAGCACATCGCCCTGCTGGTTGAGTACCGCCTGCCCCAGCTGCCAGGTCCAATCCAGGTCTTCGCTCAAAAGCGTGACAACTTCGGGGTAATTAATCAGCGCGACAACGGACCCGTCCCAATCCTCATCCGGCGTCAACCCACCGTCTGCCTCCAATTTCTCGAGGAATCGGGCTGCCTGCACAATCTGCAGAGGGTAAGTTGCCGCGGGCAACACGATTGCCAGCAAATCGTCGGGATAAAGCGCGATCGGTGAGACCAGGTCAACCAGCTCATCGGCAGAAAGATCAAGGTAGCCGTCAGCCGTGGATTCAGCACTTTCCCAGACAGTACCGCTGGCAATCAGGATTCCCTCGTCTGTCGATTCCGCGCGTACTTCCAGTGCCGCGAACACCAGCGCGATGAGCGCCAGCCCACGCAGAATCCAGCTTGCAGCTACACGCCTGTGCTTCGATTGCGTTGCGATCATTGGCTCGTTCGGCATAATGCGCCTCCCGGAGACAGCCAATTGTGCTGCCACTTTAAGAAAGTGTCACCACATTACGCCTTGTAACCTGAACGAACGCTTAAGATTTTTTGGTAACAGGGTGCATCCGGTGTGGTCCTCGGCGTTGATATTGTGTAAAAAGTGCAACTTCCCTGCGCTCGAAAACGGCAGCTTTTCTTAATTTTTTCATGTGAGGCACCCAGTGTCAGGACTACGCCCCGAAGTTGATCCAGAAGGCCTGCTCGAATTCTCCGTCGTCTACACCGATCGCGCACTCAACCATATGTCGCAATCGTTTCAGAGCGTCATGCGGGATATCTCCCGCGTGCTGCGCGAGGTCTACCATGCAGCAGCCGTAGTTGTGGTGCCGGGTAGCGGTACATTCGCCATGGAGGCTGTCGCGCGGCAATTCGCCACAGACCAGAACTGTCTGGTGATTCGAAACGGCTGGTTCAGTTACCGTTGGACCCAGATATTTGAGGCGGCCGACATACCCGCCGAGCACCTGGCATTAAAGGCACAACGAATCGGTGAAGGCGCACAGGCGCCGTTCGCACCTGCGCCCATCGAAGAAGTGGTTGCGGCCATCGAGTCGCGCAAACCGGATCTCGTTTTTGCGGCACACGTTGAAACCTCATCAGGCATGCTACTGCCAGACGACTATCTGCGTGCCGTAGCGAATGCCGTGCATGAAACGGGTGGATTGTTTGTGCTCGATTGCATCGCCTCCGGCACGCTCTGGGTAGACATGGTTGAAATCGGTGTAGACGTGCTGATCAGCGCACCGCAAAAAGGCTGGAGCGGTCCTCCTTGCGCCGGTCTGGTCATGCTTGGCGATGCAGCCCTGAGCCGTCTGCCGGACACGACAAGCAGCAGTTTTGCCTGCGATCTCAAAAAGTGGTTCGACATCATGCAGGCCTACGAGAACGGCGGCCATGCTTATCATGCAACGATGCCAACCGACGCATTGCGCAAGGTTCGCGACGTCATGCTGGAAACAGAAAAATACGGCTTCG
>JAPUFN010000023.1 GCA_027293665.1 Gammaproteobacteria bacterium
GAGGAGGATCGATACTGCATCGATATCCTGCATCAGATCCAGGCGATAAAAGCAGCGCTGACCAAGGCCGAAACAGAGTTGCTGCGGGCTCATGCCGGCGAGTGCGTGGACGACGCGCTGCGCCAGGGCACGGTTCAGGAGAAACGGAGAAAGATCGTCGAACTTGTCGATTTGTTCGAGCGGGTTCGTTAGCACGCTGTAATGTTGAGCTAATTTCTGCTAATTGAAGTCACTATGGAAGATCTAGTCGTTGCCGGGCTGAATATCACGGCTCATGTCACTGAAATACAAGAACGGGGTTACACCGTTGTGGAGGACTTCCTTCTTACGGAGGAAGTAGAGCGCATTCGCCATGCATTCAACACGGAAGTCCCGATTACCGAGATGCGTGCAATTGGCACGGATACCGGTAAGACCTGGCGTGCGCACAACCTGTTGGCCAAGACTCGCGCGGTCGATCACCTGTTCCTCGATCAGCGACTTCGAGCCCTCATTGAGGGAGTGATCGGCAAACGAACTCAAATAAACGTCACTACCTTGTTCAACATACTCCCTGGCGAGACCGAACAATTGCTGCATCAGGACGATGGTCTCTGGCCGATCCCCAGGCCCCATCCGCCTTTTTTGTGTAACGCTCTGATTGCGTTTGACGACTTCGATGTGGAAAACGGCGCGACCCAACTCGTGCCATACAGCCACACGTGGCACGATCGGCCCGTTGACCAGAGTGTGCAGAGAACGCAAGTCGCCATGAAATCCGGATCCATGCTTGTGTGGGAAGGCGCGTTGTGGCACGGCGGTGGTGCTAACACGTCCACGGGGCGCGAACGCATGGGTTTCTTCATGAGCCACCAGGTGAACTATCTCAGACCGCAGGAGATCCAGCTGGTATCGGTGCCGCGGGAAGTGGCGCGAGAAATGCCGAAAGAACTCCAGCGGCAGCTGGGTTATCACCGCTTTGGTCTGGGCGTAGACGGCAGAGACCCGATTGATGTGTTGAAAGACGGAGTTGTCGTCAACCCGGCAGCAAAGGCCGCAGCCGGTTGGCGGAAGTGATGGCAAACCTGTTGGATGGAAAAAGCCCGTTCAAAGAGGAAGTGCAGGCGTACCTGCAGGAGTCGGGTATTGAGGAATCGGCCGCGCAAATCCGATGGCGAGGACAACCAGGATGTCGGCAGCAGGCGCTAGACCTTCAGGTTCCCGTACCCGTGGGCGCGTTGGTCCGGTAAGCACTTGGCGTACAGTTGTGCGAGTTTCGAAAAGCCGTGTTGAACGATGAGATCGAGCGAAACCCAACATCGAGCGCGATCGTCAATACGGGCAGGCGCGGTTCGCTGATCAGCCGCCTGGCAGCCTCGTCGATTCGGCAACGGTTGATGAACTGATTGAAATTTCGGTAACCCATTTCCTGATTGATTAACCTCCGCAATTGATACTCGGGCACCCGCATTCGCGCAGCGATGTCACCGATGCGTAGATCATGTCCGGCATAAATACGCTCTTCGTCCATCAGCCTTGTCAGCTCCGCGATCATCGGATCTTCGGTTGTGCGCGGGGTCGGTAGCGCGTGTGCCTGGACTAGCGTGAAAGAGGGGTTGATCTTCAGGAAGGCAAGGTTGATCGTCAGCGTCACTAGAAATATGGCGGTCATGCCCGCCAGTTCGACGACTGCAGGAACCTGCCATCCAGTGAGGAGTTCCACAGTCACTACTGCCGCCACGATGCTGCCAAGACCTATAGCAAAAACCTGCCGCAGCTTCGCTCGCGTCTCCAGCAGATCATGTTCTCGACCCCGCCACACCACCAGGATCGTCGCCACTGCAAAAAGCAGCTTGCCAACCTGCACCAACAGCGCGAGCAACGCTATTTCCGAGTCCTCGATACGATCCCACTGGAGCGCGACCCAGAACGCGGCAACAAGGTAGATCAAACCGGCGAGCCAGATGCTTAAGGGTATGGGATGGTCGTCTTCAAACAGCTCCCAGGTGAAGAGAAAAAGCAGCAGAGGGATGGTTTGCGCAAACAACGCCAGGCTCTTCGGCATTCCGATACCCAGATAGGTATCAATCGGCGGTAACAGAAGATAGGTGATCACACCGAATGCCAGAGCGCATCCCAGAATGCGGATTCGAGGTGGATTTTGCGCCAGACCCAACGCCGCTGCGAAAAGTAAAACCTGAGAGGCTGCGAACAAGCGCAACGCGAGAATGGCTGTCAGCATGAATGCAGTTGATCCGTCTGTTCAACCGATAGCCCGGTCATCTGCCAGATGGGAATAGCGTCTTCCCAACGGCGCATCTTGAAGCCGGATGATAGTATCAGCATATCAATGCTGCGTCCGAGGCCTGACTTCCACGTCACAAATCATGACCGAAACCATTGTGGCAAATGAAACGTTCATCCGCCTGGCGTGTTTTCTCAGCGTCTTCACAGTAATTGCACTGTGGGAGATCGGGTTGCCCAGGCGCGAACGCGTTGTCTCACGCTGGGTACGTTGGCCCAGCAATCTGGGTATCGTGGTGCTCAATACGTTGTTGGTGCGCATTCTCATCCCGACGGCCGCAGTCGGCCTTGCACTTGTTGTGGAGGCGCAGAACTGGGGTGTATTGAACCAGTTTGTTGCA
>JAPUFN010000230.1 GCA_027293665.1 Gammaproteobacteria bacterium
TGGATCGTATCGCGATTGAAGATTTTGGCACACCGGGATTCGATCTCATGCAGAGAGCGGGTCGGGTCGCGTTCGCTGAACTGTTGGACACCTGGCCGGAAGCCCACAGGCTGAGCGTGTGTTGCGGCAAAGGCAACAACGCAGGCGATGGCTACATTATTGCCGGACTTGCGAAGTCCATGGGTTTAACCGTCGAGCTGCTGCAACTCGGTGATCCAGGCGCCCTGCAGGGAGATGCCGGGCGAGCGCGTGACTGGGCGGTGTCTGAGGGTGTGCAGCCTTCAGTGGTTGAATCCGATGACATCCAGCTTTCGGGTGATGTCATTGTCGACGGGCTGCTCGGTACCGGGCTCAGCCGGCCGTTGCGCGGCGCATATGCGGCGATGGTGCGGGCGATAAATGCAGCTGGCAAACCGGTGCTGGCGGTTGATGTGCCGAGCGGGGTGAACGCCGACACGGGCGCTTGTGCCGACCCGACGGTCGCAGCCGACGTCACCGTCACTTTCATCGGCCGCAAACGCGGCCTGCACAGCGGTCCGGGCGTCAGCGCTGCAGGCCGACTGGTGTACGCCGACCTCGAGGTCGGTCGTGCCGTGCTGGATCGCGTGTCCGGTATTCCGCTACTCGATATCCACGCGTTGCTCGACAGTCATCCTCTCACGCGGCGGGATCGTAACGCCTACAAACAGGCGCTTGGCCACGTCGTCGTTGTTGGTGGTGATCACTCCATGGGCGGTGCTGCGTTACTCGCCGCTGAAGCCACCCTGCGGGTGGGTGCGGGAATGGTCAGCGTGGTCACCCGGGCCACACACAGAAACGCGATTCTGGCGCGGCGTCCCGAGCTGATGGTGGTAGATGCCGATGACCCGCCGGCGCGGCAGGAGATACTGAATCGTGCAAGCACGTTTATCGTCGGTCCGGGTCTTGGCCGGCAGCAGTGGGGACTTGAGTTGTTGCAGGAAGTGCTTGCGCTGGCAACACCGACGGTCGTTGACGCGGACGGACTGAACGCACTGGCGCAGCTCGACCTGCAGGCGCGCGGACCGGTCATCATCACGCCACATAGCGGCGAAGCGGCAACGTTGTTGAAGACCGACTCAGCGGCAGTACAGGAAGATCGATTCGCAGCGTCCTGTGCGTTGGCAACTCGCGTCTCTGGAGTTGCAGTTCTCAAAGGTGCAGGCACAGTGATCGCGTCTCACCATGCAGACGGTTCTGCGGTGCTCGGCGTGTGCGCACATGGTAATCCGGGCATGGCGACTGCAGGCATGGGTGACGTGCTGGCAGGTGTTGTTGGTGGCTTGTTAGCTCAAGGTTGTTCGATTACGGACGCCGCGGTCTATGGAGTTTGTTTGCACAGTTGCGCAGGAGATCTTGCGGCTCAACAACTTGGCGAACGTAGCATGCTGGCCGCCGATTTACTGCCGCATTTAATCGCGTTATTGAAAGAGGTGTGAACGCTTGGTAGCCGATGCGCCAGCCACGATTGCCCTCGCTGGACCAATTGCCTGATCGCAGTACATCGTCATGGCGAAAATTGAATCAACATATCTGCGCAATTCCGAGGCGACCGAAGAATTCGGACGCCAACTTGTCCAACACCTCGATAGAACAGCGCTGGTATTTCTGCGCGGTCAACTTGGCGCTGGAAAAACGACCCTCGTGCGAGGCATACTGCGCGCACTCGGTCACACGCAGGCCGTGAAGAGTCCGACATATACTCTGCTGGAGCCGTATGAACTGGAAGATCGGACGGTGTATCACTTCGATTTTTATCGGATTGTCGACAGTCAGGAACTGGATTTCATTGGTATCGACGAGTTGCTTGATGCGGATGCCACGAAACTCATCGAATGGCCGGAACACGCGAAAGACCGCCTGCCAGAGCCGGACGTAGATGTTTTTTTGTCGCTCGAAGGAGAGGGTAGGCGCATTGAGATCACCTTGCCCGACTAGCAGCGCGTTATTTTCTGCTGGTTGCCTGCTGGCGTTTGCTGTGTCAGCGGGAATCGCCGTAGCTCAGCAGTCGACGAGAACACTCGATAGCGTGCGAGTTCGCGAAGCACCCGATTACACGCGTGTGGTGTTCGACATATCAGCCTCCGTCGAGTACGAAATTTTCCTTCTGGAAAATCCGCACCGGGTCGTCATCGATCTGAAGGACACGCGCGCCAACACCGATTTCGATCCACGAGTGGTAGCAGTGGGTCGCAATCTCCTCAGAGACTTGCGTGCTGCTCCACGCAACGACGATTATCGGATCGTGCTCGACGTCAAACAACGCTTGAACCCGAAGGGCTTCACGCTCAATCCCGTAGCACCTTATGGTCACCGCCTGGTGGTCGATCTCTACGGCGGTACAACGGTATCGAGGCCAGCGATAGTGCCGAAGCCGGATGGTCGGCGTGACATCATCATCGCCATCGATGCAGGCCATGGTGGTGAGGACCCGGGCGCGGTTGGTCCGAATCGCGTGAGAGAAAAAATTGTGGTGTTGCAGATCGCCGAGCGATTGCGCAAGAAATTCGCAGCGGCGCAGGGTTATGAACCGGTGATGGTGCGCACAGGCGATTACTACGTTGGGCATCGTAAACGAATGAAGATAGCGCGCAGCGTCCGCGCAGATCTGTTTCTTTCCATCCATGCCGATGCGTTCAAAAGCCCCGGCGTCTCCGGTGCTTCTGTGTACACGTTGTCGGATCGCGGTGCTTCCAGTGAGACCGCTCGCTGGCTTGCTGAAAAGGAAAACAGGGCCGATCTGATCGGTGGGGTCGGTGACGTCAGCCTCGACGACAAAGACGATCTGCTCAGACACGTCCTCCTGGATCTGTCCATGGACGCCAATCGTTCCGCCAGCATTGAGGCCGGTGAGAGCGTGGTGCGAAATCTCAAGCTGGTTGCGAAGATGCACAAGAAGCGAGTGGAGCAGGCGGGTTTCATCGTTCTCAAGTCGCCGGACATTCCGTCGATTCTGGTGGAAACCGGGTTTATCTCGAATCCGGCTGAAGCCCACAGACTAAGCTCTGCAGACTATCAGGAGAAGCTCGCCGGGGCGTTGTATGCGGGGGTGCGTAATTTCATGGAAGCCAATGCGCCCGAAGGCACGCTCGTCGCCTGGCGCCGCGAACGCGCCGGCCAGCATTACACGATTGCCTATGGCGATACCCTGTCCGGCATTGCAGTGCGCTATGGCATCAGTGCCCGCCGAATCAAAGAAGTAAACGGTATCTCCGGAGATGCGATTCACGTTGGCCAGGTGATCGTCATACCTGCGGGGTAGTCGCCGGCCCTTCAGCCGACAGCGATTTCCACAAAGAGACTGCGTTGGTTTGCGGGCATGTTCTGGAGTCTGCGAGAATGGCGCCATGGAGGCAGCTAGCCGAATCCGGCAACTCAGTGAATTCGTGGCGAATCAGATCGCTGCGGGTGAGGTCGTCGAGCGCCCGGCGTCTTTAGTCAAGGAACTGTTGGAGAACAGTCTCGATGCCGCTGCGACGCAGATCGAGGTGCGCACCGAAGGTGGTGGCGTGAAGCAGGTGCTGGTCCGGGACAACGGCTGTGGCGTTCACCGTGACGATCTGCGACTCGCCGTAAACCGACATGCCACCAGCAAAATATTCGAAGCGCAGGACCTCAATGGTGTTGCCAGTCTCGGGTTCCGCGGTGAGGCACTCGCCAGCATGGGCTCGGTTGGCCGTCTGAGCATGACCAGTCGAACGGCCGATGCGGCGGAAGGCTTCTGCGTTGAGATCGAAGGTGACCGGGAGGTCGGATTCGCACCGCGTCCGCATCCGGTTGGTACGACCGTTGAGGTTACCGACCTGTTTTACAACACCCCTGCGCGGCGCAAATTCCTCAAGACCGAGCGCACGGAGCAGGCGCACATCGATCGAGTGTTGCGCTGTGTGAGCCTTTCCCGGTTTGACGTGGGTTTCGAACTCCAGCAGGGCGCAGGACGCGGCCGGTTGCTGCTGCCGCCCGGCAATCCGGAGTCACGACTGGCGCGGGTGCTGAGCGAGGAATTCGTGCAACAGTCAATTGCGATCGATGAAACCAGCGCCGAACTGCGCTTGTCGGGCTGGGTGGGTTTACCCACGCATTCCCGCAGTCAGACCAATCAGCAGTATTTTTACGTTAACGGTCGCGTAGTGCGCGACAAGCTGGTTGCCCACGCCATCCGCCAGGCCTACCGCGATGTTCTGTTCCACGGGCGGCATCCGGTCTTCGTCCTGTTCCTCGACGTGCCACCCGGACTTGTCGACGTCAACGTCCACCCGACCAAGCATGAAGTCCGCTTTCGCGATTCGCGCATGATCCACGATTTCATCTTCGGCATGCTCAATCGCGCCTTGCGCGGGGTGCGTCCGGACACCTCACTGCCGCCAGTGCAACCACAGACTGCCGAAGTGCCCGCCACGCAGAGCGGACTCGATCTGATCGCCGATTTGCCGGCGCCCTATGTCTTTGCGCATCAACCCGGAGGCGGTGTGCGCCCAGCGCACGAGACAGGTGCGCGCCGAGTGCACGAGACCGCAACTGCGGCCAGGTATCACGCAGTACCTGTCGTTGAGGCAAAAGGAGTTGAAGCAAAAGGAGCTGAGGCAAAAGGTGCGGTCCCGCCGCTTGGTTTCGCGATCGCGCAACTGCACGGGATCTACATTCTGGCCCAGAACGCCGATGGCCTGGTCGTGGTAGACATGCACGCGGCTCACGAACGGATTACTTACGAGAAGCTCAAAGGTCAAATGGCGCAGGGCGAGGTGGCAAGACAGCGTCTGCTCGTCCCGGTGCTGGTGAATGTGAGCGAAGCCGAGGCGGAACTGGTGGAGGATGCTGCGTCCTCGCTACTATCGCTGGGCCTGGTGGTTGAGCGGAGCGGGCAACAGGCTGTGGCCATTCGGGAAGTCCCCGCGCTGTTGGCTGCCAGCGATATTGAGGAACTCACCCGGGATCTGCTGACCGACTTTGCGGAGTTCGGCTCGACCGAGAGAATTCAACGAGAGCAGGAGACGCTTCTGGGCACGATGGCGTGTCATGGCTCGGTCAGAGCCAATCGGCAACTGACGATTGCCGAGATGAACAGCCTCCTGCGGACGATGGAGTCCACTGAAAACGCCGGTCAGTGCAATCACGGCCGACCCACCTACCTGGTGCAATCCCTCACAGATCTGGATCAGCTCTTCTTGCGCGGCCAGTAGCATGGGGCAGGCTGAACCGCGCACGGTGGTGGCCATGGCTGGTCCCACCGCTGTCGGGAAGACTGAAGTGGCAATCGCGTTAGCCCGCCGGCGGCCGATTTCCATTATCAGTATCGATTCCGCCATGGTTTACCGGGGCATGGATATCGGCACGGCAAAACCGAATGCTGCGCTCCTTGAGAGTTATCCGCATGCACTGGTCGACATCCGCGACCCGCTCGAGACATACAGTGCGGCCGAATTCCTCCGCGATGCCGATGCCGCCGTCCGGCAAGCGTGGCAGCTCGGTCGTTTACCGGTATTGGTGGGTGGCACGATGCTGTATCTGCGAACCTTTCGTGAGGGCCTTGCCGCCATGCCAGGGGCGAATGTGGAAGTCCGGCGCAAACTCAATGCCCAGGCCGCGGCGACCGGCTGGAATGCGCTGTATGAAAGGCTTTGCAAAATTGACCCGGTTGCGGCAGCGAAGATTCACCCGAACAACCACAGCCGGCTGCAGCGGGCGCTTGAGGTCTATGAGTTGAGCGGGCGGCCAATCTCGCAGTTCTGGGCAGGTGGCAGCGGCACGGATGCCGGGAACCGGCTTGGCGCGAAATTACTCTCACTTGCGATCGAACCCGATGATCGCGCGGTACTGCATGGCCGCATCGAGCAGCGCTATGATGCGATGCTCGAAGCAGGATTCCTCGCCGAGGTCGCAGGGCTTCGCGACCGTGGTGATCTGGATCTGTCGCTGCCGGCGTTGCGTGCAGTAGGCTACCGCCAGGCGTGGGAGCATCTCGACGGCAGTGTTGACGCGGATGGGATGCGCAGGCGCACGCTCGCGGCAACCCGTCAGCTTGCCAAGCGGCAGCTCACCTGGCTGCGCGGTTGGCCGTGGATGAAGCGGTTGACCTGGGGGGAACCGGCGCAACTGGCCGCCGAAATCGAACATCAGCTTACCTGACTTAAGTCGCCGCAAGCCCCGCAAACCCTTATGATCAGCGGATCTTGCAATATCCCGGGGGTGCCCCCATAGTAATTCTCCGCCAACGAGGACTGCAGCTTCAGTGTTAGTGCATTGTCGGCGCGACCGTCAGGTGAATTCGCGCAACCAGGTGCCAATAAACACGAACAACAAAAGCAAATAAAGAGACGCATCCATACAAGGAGACGGAAATGTCAAAAGGGCACTCGCTACAAGACCCTTATCTCAACACGCTGCGCAAGGAAAGGATCCCGGTGTCCGTATATCTGGTCAACGGTATCAAGTTGCAAGGACAGATCGAATCGTTCGATCAGTTCGTGGTGCTCTTGCGCAACTCTGTGAGCCAGATGGTTTACAAACATGCGATTTCTACCGTGGTGCCATCCCGTAATATTCGGTTAACAGGTGCCGATGCCGCAGAAGAATCTGAGGCAGCCACCGAGG
>JAPUFN010000231.1 GCA_027293665.1 Gammaproteobacteria bacterium
TGAATTCCCGCCGCAGTTGGCGGTAGAAGAGCTTCATGACCCACCCAGGCGCAGGGTAACGGTGTCGGCAAGTCCCAGGGGTTGATGGGTAGCGCAAACGACCGCGCCGCCCTGTGCGCAATGTGCCACGAGCAGTTCGCGTACCAGCGCGTGGCCACTGTCATCCAGGGCGGTAAACGGCTCGTCGAGCAACCACAACGGTGCCTGACACACAAGCAAACGAGCCAGGCAGACGCGCCTGTGCTGACCGGCCGAAAGATTCTGGCAGCGCACCTCTTCATAGCCACTCAAACCGACCCGGGCGAGCGCGTCGAGCGCATTATCGACACTGTCGGTCAACCCTTGATACCAGCGGAGATTCTCCACTGGTGTCAGCAGTGAGCTGACACCGGGTCTGTGTCCGACAAAGAGCATGCTCGACGCGACTATCGAGCCTTCGTAGTCGGGGAACAATCCTGTGATACAGCGCAGCAGCGTCGATTTGCCGCTGCCATTGGGGCCTGTCAGCTCAACGCACTCGCCGGAACGTACCTGCAGGTTGAGATGCGCAAACAGTTCGCGCCCTTCTCTTGTACAGGCTACGTCCGTGATGTCGAGCAGCGGGCTATTCATTCTCCGCAAAATCGGCGACAGACAATTCAACCGAACACCTGGCGCAACGGCTCATCTGCCGAGCACCCGGTAACAGGGTTGATATTCTGCCGCCGCCAGTTTCATGCGCCCTTGCTTGACGAATTTTTCTAACAAACCGTCCAACGCGTCGGTGAGTGAAGCATCCGCACGAAGCTCGAACGGGCCTTTGTCGCGGATCATTCTTATACCATGAGCCTTGACATTACCGGTCACGATCGCGCTGAAGGCGCAACGCAGATTTGCTGCAAGCTCGTGGGCGGGGAGATCGCGGCTCAACTGCAACGCGGCTACACTTTCGTGGTCTACCACAAACGGCTGCTGCTGCACCCGCGGGACATTGAGGAGCCAGTTGAAGTAGTAAGCATCGCCGTCCCGACGACGTTGCTTGCGCACTTTGCGCATGGCAGCGCCGATCACGCTGCCTACTTCAGCGGCGTCTCCGGTGATGATCCTGTAGCGATGGACGATGTCCTCACCGAGCGTCAATCGTAAAAAACCGTCGAGATCGCGAAAATAACCGGCACTTTGTTGCGGACCGGTAAATACGACAGGCATTTCAAGATTGCCGTTCGCCGGATCCAGGAGCAGGCCCATCAGATACAGGATCTCCTCGATCGTCCCGACGCCACCTGGAAACACGAGAATTACGTGCCCCAGGCGGACGAAGGCTTCGAGCCGCTTTTCGATGTCGGGCAGCACCACCAGATGGCTGACCATCGGATTGGGCGGCTCCGCTGCGATGATCCCGGGTTCACTCAAACCAATGTAGCGCGCTTTGCGCAGCCGCTGTTTAGCGTGGCCGACCGCAGCACCCTTCATGGGACCTTTCATGGCCCCGGGGCCGCACCCCGTGCATATATCGAGACTACGCAATCCCAGATGATAGCCAATCTCTTTGGTGTACTCGTATTCCAGCCGGGAGATTGAGTGACCACCCCAACAGACAACCGTGCGCGGTGGAATATCGGGATTCAACACCCGCGCGTGCTTGAGAATATTGAAGACCGCGTCGGTGATGCCTGCAGATGTTTGTGCACCGCGCGGGTCACTACTACTCAGCGCGCTGTCGGTGTGCACGATGTCTCTGAGCACCGCAAACAGATGCTGACGTATGCCTTCGACCATGCGGCCATCGACAAAAGCGGCTGCGGGTGCGTTCTTGATGATGAGCTTCAAGCCACGTGTACGTTTGACAATTTCTATGGAAAAATCGGCGTACGCTTCGAAAATCTCGGCCGCATCGTCAGACGTACTGCCCGTGTTGAGAACCGCAAGAGCGCAGCTTCTGAACAGATCCAGCAGCTGAGTCTGGGTCGACGAAGTTGTCAGCGCCTCAACTTCCCGGCGCGACAGAAGCTCGAGCGTGCCACGCGGGCCCACTTGCGCGTCCATTTTTTCGAGTTCTTTTGCCGCCAATCTCTTTACCGCCAAAATCGGCGGCCTCTCAGAAGTCCAGCGTGATGCCGACGTACAGCTGCCTCGGCATCGCCGGAAAATACCGGTATCTATCCGGGTTGAACAACGTGTAGTCCGCACGATCCGCGTACTCCTCATCGAGCAGGTTGATCACTCGCGCAAACACGGCTGTCGAATCGTTGATCGTATAGCGGCCGCGCCAGTTGACCACTACGTGGCCATCGTATTCCGCGGTGTTCGCCGCGTCGATGTAATGCTTGCCGTTGTAGTTCACTTCGAACTCGCTGTCGATCTGATCGCTGAAGAAAAACTGCCAGCGAGCGTTGGCCAACCAGCGCGGCGCCGTATCCACCAGATTACCGTCCTTGATTTCCTCGCGACCAGTTGCGCTGCGCGTGAAGTCGTAGCGGTGCTCGGCATATGTACCCGCGAGGCTCAGGGTATTCCTCTCCCAGGCGTGGCTCAGCGAA
>JAPUFN010000232.1 GCA_027293665.1 Gammaproteobacteria bacterium
ACCTTCTGGGCAGTGTCTGGGCGGGTTGGATTCAGGCCAACAGCGAAGACTTCGCAGCAATTGCCGAGCTGGGCAGGGTGAAAGCTTTGATGACGCGAATGGCCGAACTCGATGCCGGGCACAGTTATGGCGGCCCGGACCTCTATCTCGGTGTCTTCGAGACACTGTTGCCACCGGCGCTTGGCGGGAGACCTGAGATCGGTCGCCGTCACTGTGAAAGGTCAATGGAGATCTCCGAAGAAAAGTACCTGATGACGAAGGTCATGTTTGCCGACCAGTATGCACGGCTGCTGTTTGATCGGGACCTCCACGACCGGTTGCTCACTGAGGTCGTGACTGCAGACCCGGAAACACCGGGCTTGACACTTATCAATACGGTCGCGCAATTACGTGCGCAGGAACTACTGGATACAGCAGATGCTTACTTTTAGAGGATTAGTTGCGGTTGGACTACTGGTTCTGGCTGCAACGCCAGTGCATGCGGTTGTCTTCAAGATTGCCACGGTTTCGCCCGATGGATCGGCATGGATGAAACTTCTGCGCGAGGCAGCGAGCGATGTTACGACCCGCACCGAGGGCCGCGTCACGTTCAAATTTTATCCGGGCGGAATCATGGGCGATGACAAAGCCGTGCTCCGTAAGATCAGGGCCAGGCAGTTGCACGGGGCGATACTCACCGCTGGTGGCCTCAACCAGACCTATACCGATTTGCAGGTCTACACTCTGCCGATGATGTTCAATGATCTTGCCGAAGTCGATCACGTCCGTTCCCGAATGGACGTTTTGTTGCTTGAAGGGCTCAGGAAGAAAGGATTTGTTGGCTTCGGCATCGCCGAAGTGGGGTTCGCCTACGCCATGTCGAAAACGCAGGTGAGTAGCGTCGCCGAAGTCAGGGCGCAGAAAGTCTGGATACCCGATGGCGACCCCGGTGCTGAACAGGCGATGTCCGCCTTCGCAATCAGCCCCATCCCGCTGCCCCTGCCGGACGTGCTGGGCGGGTTGCAGACAGGACTCATCAACGGGGTCACCGTACCGCCGGTTCTGGCAATTATTCTGCAATGGCACACGCAGGTGCGCTACGTGCTTGATTTGCCTCTCATGTATGTCTACGGGCTGTTGACGGTGAGTGAGCGTCAGTACAGCAAGCTCAGCGAGGCCGATCAGCAATTAATGGCTCAGAGAATGGGCCGAGTGGTGGAGGAGGTGAATGCAAGTAGCAGGCGCGATCACATGCAGGCCATTGCCGTTCTCAAAGATCTGGGACTCGTCTGGAGCAGTTTATCGGCGGAAGAGACTGTTGAATGGCGCGCGCTGGCCGACAAGGCTTCGGCGACCCTCGTTGCCGAGGGCACTGTATCTGCCGAGCTCGTGGCAACGATGAACACCCTTCTTACGGACTATCGAGCAGGGCTTGATTGAGCGAACCCTCAGTGTCCTGAAATCGTTGGAAAGTGGACTTCTGGTCGCGATCCTCAGCACCATGATCGCGTTGGCAGGCTATCAGGTCATCGCCCGCAACTTCTTTGATACGGGCATTCTCTGGGGGGATTCGCTGGTGCGGGTCCTCGTGCTGTGGTTGACGTTCATCGGCGCCACCATTGCGTCGCGCAATGACGAACACATCCGGATAGATCTCCTGGGTCGCTTGTTCAGCGATTCCTGGAAGAAACATTCGCGCCGCTTCGCCAGCTTTTTCACCTGCCTGATTACCGGTGTATTTGCCTGGTACAGCCTGCAATTTGTCATGCTCGACTACGCCGACGGCATAGTGGCGTTCGCGGGTGTCCCCGCGTGGTTGTGTGAATCCGTCATGCCGCTGGGTGCGGCTTTAATTTCCCTGCGCTATCTCCTGCACACGTTCGTGCCGCCGTGATCTGGGCGGGCCTGATACTGACGTTTGCTGCGGTGCTTTCCGGAGCGCCGTTGTTCGCGGTGTTGATGGCAGGCGCGATGCTGGGTTTTCTGGCGGCAGACATCGATCTGTCGGTTGTCGCCATCGAGATCTACCGCATTGTTGATACGCCGCTGCTTGTCGCGCTGCCGTTATTTACGTACTCCGGATACGTCCTCGCGGAAGCGAAGACTTCCGAGCGCCTGGTTAATCTGGTGCAGAGCCTCTTCGGTAATCTGCCGAGCGGGCTCGCCCTGGTGGGTTTTGTCGCTTGCGCGCTATTCACGGCCCTCACGGGTGCCTCTGGCGTGACGATCGTAGCACTCGGTGCGTTGTTGTTACCGGCTTTGAAGAGCGCTGGTTACGGTGAACGATTCAGTCTCGGCCTGGTCACCACATCAGGCAGCCTGGGTCTACTTCTGGTGCCGTCGGTCCCACTCATTCTCTACGGGATCGTCGCGCAACAGCTCGGTGTGGGTGAACCGTTCACCATTTTTGATCTCTTTGTTGCAGGTGTAATGCCGCTGCTGTTGATGTTGGCGTTGCTCATCGCCTGGGCGTTGTGGCACAACCGGGGTGACAAGGTCCCGCGAATCGCTTTTTCTCGCGCCCGGCTATTACGGGCGCTCATCGAAGCGAAGTGGGAGTTGCCATTGCCGCTTGTGGTTCTGGGTGGGATCTACACCGGTTTCTTCGCGATCTCCGAGGCAGCAGCGATTACTGCGATTTATGTCACTTTGATCGAAATTCTTCTTTATCGGGAAATCAGCTGGCGCTCCTTGCCAAAAGTAATGATCGAATCGATGGTTATGGTTGGTGGCATTTTGCTGGTACTCGGTGTTGCGCTTGCGTTTACGAATTTTCTGGTAGACGCGGAAGTGCCGCAGGCATTGTTTGCGTTCATGCAGGCACACGTGGAGAGCACTATCGGTTTTCTGCTTCTGCTGAATCTCATGTTGTTGGTGCTGGGCTCGATGCTCGATATTTATTCAGCACTCGTTATCGTGGTTCCTCTCATTCTCCCCGTCGCTGTGGGTTATGGTGTGCACCCCGTCCACCTCGGGATAATTTTTCTCGCCAACATGCAGATTGGTTATTTCACGCCACCGGTAGGCATGAATCTTTTCATTGCAAGCCACCGCTTTAAAAAGCCGCTGCTCGAGATCTATGCAGCCTGCTGGCCGTTCATGCTTGTACTCCTGGTTGCACTTGCCCTGATTACCTACGTACCCTGGTTCAGCCTGGCTTTTATAGAGTGAAAGATTCAGTGAGAGTCCTGCCGATGATGCGTTCTTTAGCCTCGGTGATCCTCGGTTTAGTGCTGGCTGGGTCAGCTGTGACAGTGCTGGCAGAGCAATCGGCCACAGCAGAAAATCCACTCGTTGTGAGGGTTGAAGAGTTCCATACTGCACTGCTGAACATGATGCAATCGGCCGCGCCACCTGACGCCAGGGCGCTGACACTCGAAGCGATTGTGGACACGCTGTTCGACGTTGCGACGATCAGTCGAATCAGTCTGGGCCGGACCTGGTCGACTCTCGATTCTGCGGCGAAAGCTCAATTTGCGTCTCGACTTCGGCGCCTGATCACGGTGACATACGTCGACCGCTTCGGTGATTTCAATAACCAGGAATTTGCGACTGTTGGCGTTCAGGAAGCACCGCGCGGCTGGGTAGTCAAGACTGAATTGACCCGGGCGAACGGTGGCATCGTGCCGCTGGATTACTATTTCCGTGAGGACAAGGTCTACAATGTCGTCGCTGATGGTGTCAGCGACCTTTCGCTGCGCCGCGCGGACTACAGCAGTATCATCAAAGAACAAGGCTATGAGGGTTTGCTTGCGCACATCGACGCCAGCATTGAATCGCAGGCAGGAGACGGGGCGCCTGCGCGCCTGCCTTAGCTCGCGCCTCAGTCTACTCCTGATAGTCAGTTGTATTGCGGGATGCGCGACTCTCGACGGCTCACCCTATGACGTATTTGATCCGCATGAATCCCCCAACCGGGTGAGCTACCAGGTATCGGACTGGGTAGATCGCAACGCGCTCGCCCCAGTAGCTCGTGGTTATCAGAAGGTGACTCCAGACTGGCTGGAAGCTGGGATTTTCAACTTCTTCACGAACCTGCGAACAATTGACAGTTCGGTTAACGGATTTCTACAGGGAAAACCAAAAGCCGGTGCCACGGATTTTGCACGACTGCTGATCAACAGCACGCTCGGCTTAGGTGGATTTTTCGATGTGGCAGAGCGAATGGGCTTGCGCTTTCAGGACGAAGATTTAGGGCAGACGCTGGCGGTTGCCGGGCTCACTAAAACCCGTTATGTCTATATTCCCCTGCTCGGTCCTTCGACTGCCAGAGATCTGCCGGGGGTTGTCATCAGGGCTTATCTACCGAACTGGATTCTCGGGTCTGCCTACAGCTTGTGGCTGCTCGGACTGGATGTCGTGAGCTTCCGGGCAGATGCGCTGACGTTGACAGACACCCGGGATGCAACCGCACTCGACCCGTATGTCTTCACCCGGGAGGCGTACTACCAGCGGCGCCGGTATCAGGTCTACGATGGCAACCCGCCCATGGACGACTTCTTTGGTGATGAGTTTGACGAAGGGATAGACGAAGCCACGGATGGGGAAGCCGATGCTGGGACTGACGCTGCGGGTTCGACTCGTTGATACAGCACTTCGGAAAATCCTGGCTGGTAGCGTGGGTCGGCTATGTCGCATCACGCCCGCTGGCCACCTTGCTATCGATTGGGGCGGCGACGGTGGTATTCGCCTGGGTGGCCGTCAGCCAGTTTCAGATAAACTCCGATCTCAGCCAGCTCATTCACCAGGAAGCTGGCTGGCGCGAGGATTTCGAAGCCTATAAAGAGAAGTTCCCGGACCTGGTGGATCCCGCGATCGTTGTGGTATCAGGCGCCTCTTTTATGGCGGTCGAAAATGCGGCCCGCCGGCTCGAGGCTGCAATCGCAGCGCGCGAAGAATACTTCAGAGCCGTCTACTCGCCACAGAACGATCCGTTTTTCCGCCGCCATGCGTTGCTCTATCTACCGCTCGACGATCTCTACGACATGACTGATCGGCTGGCACAGGCACAGCCCATGCTGACGGCTGTGTCCGAAGATCCGAGTTTGCGCAGCATCCTCAAGCTCCTGCGCGAAGGGGTTGCCAACGGTGAGACCGACGCAGCCGGTTTTGCGACAACCTTCCGGCTGCTGACGCAATCGGCTCAGGCGCATAGCGCGGGGGAAGATTCGACTATCCGTTGGACGGATGAATTTTTCTCA
>JAPUFN010000233.1 GCA_027293665.1 Gammaproteobacteria bacterium
AGGATCAAGATGGGTGGATGCCAGTTTGGTGCCGTCGGGGCTAAAGGCGAAGCGCGATGTGGTTCCGGGATACAAAATCGGTGAGAAATGCGGCTTGCTGACCACCGTACGCAATACGTTATCCACGTGCGCCCTCAAGGACCGACTGCCTGCGGCGCTAAAGCGGTACGCTTGACGAGCCATCAACGCGCCTCTTTCATCGAGCCGGGCGGCTTGCTGCTGAGGCGCTTGAATTGACAACAACTGTGCAATGGACGCCAATTGGGCATTCTTCGCCTCGACCCGTCGCGTCTCAGCATCTTCACGGGCAGACGCTTCCTGCGCTGCCAAGGATTGTGCTTTCTGACTCTGCGTCCACGCAAACAAAGCGGCTGTTATCGCGACCAGCAGCACCACCGCGAGCCCCATCATCGAGCGCCGCATGCGCCCGGCGGCGCGGCCTTGCTCGTCGATGCGCTGGCGCTGTTCCTCTGCGAGCGCATCGGCCTGGCGCAGTTCCTTTTCCTGAGTCTCCCTGTTTGCTCTCTCCGACGCTTCAATCGCTTTTTGACTGTTTTCCACCAGCTCAGGTAGCGTGGCATCGAAGCCCAGGTCCTGCGCGTCCGCACTTGCCAACCAGTACACCGCCTCCGGCAACGCCGCTTCATCGAGTAAACCGCCGCTGCCTTTGCCGAGGCGGACCCATTCCGCCGCCTTATCCTCAAGACGTCGGCGAATCTGTTCGGCTTCACGTCGTTCGTCAGCCCAGTCCTGTAACCGCGACCAGCCGTCGATGAGCGATTCATGCGAGATGTCGACTGACGGCGGGTTGTTTTCATCTCCGCCGCTGCGTGTCAGCAGGCGATTGGCGGTCAGGTGTTCAAGGGTTTGTTCGAACTCGCCTTCTGAGTCATTCGTTGCGCGTAGCGAGGCGACCGGTTGCTGGCGACGCGTATCGGCGCGGCCTTCGCCGAACTGAATCAGGCGCAGAAAGATGCGACGTGCGATGACCTGCTGGCTGGGGCTTAGCTCGGCCAGCGTGGCGTCGGCCTTCATTGCGATGGCAACGGCCAGTCCGCTGAGCGCGGCGCCCGCATGACCCGTACCCCGGCTCAATCGTTCATAGGCGCTGTATGACAAGGTGCGTTGCTCCAATTCATCCCATAGCAGTCCCATGGTTTCTTGCAGCAGCGGTAAAACACCCGGCTCATCGGCCGCATCGACGAGCAGTTGGTCAACCAGGTTGTCCTCGATGCGCACGCCGACGTCGGCCGCCGGTCGCTCAATCGCCTGACGCAACGCCTCGCCGCGTAACGGCGCGACTTCGACCCGCTGGCTTGCATCCACCGGCCACAAGAAAGATGTCATCAATTCGGGATAGAAATCCGCGCGTAGAGTCAGGATTAACGCGCAGTTCTCAGCTGCCCTGAGGGCCTGTAACGCGGCAATGAAACGCGCCTGTTCCGCGCGCTTGGCCTGCGTAAACACCTCTTCGAACTGGTCCACCAACAGCAGTAGTTGCTGAGCCGGTGCGTGCGCCTCAAGCAGCATGTCTACGCTGCCAGGTTCGAATTCCCCTTTGTTATCTTTAGTACCCAGAACCCCGGCCAGCACCTCGGTGGGCATGGGTCCCGGCCGCATGGTGCGGATTAGCCAGTAGCCCTTGTCAAAGTAGCGACTGCGCTCGAGCTCGGGCAGCAGTCCTGCGTAAACCAGTGAAGATTTACCAGACCCCGATGGGCCTATCACCATCATGAAGCGTTGACGGCGCAGTAACTTCACCATGCGCGCGACATCGTCTTCGCGCCCATAAAAATATTGCGCATCGGCGGCGCTGAAGGGCACCATACCTGGATACGGGCAGGCCACTGCGCCCGAGTCGCCGGCATCGTCCAAATCCACTACCCGGTAAGCGCGAACTGCCTCGGCGATGTTCTTCACTTTGCGCTCGCCCATGAACTCGAAGCCGAGTGCCAGTCTGCTGCCAGCGGCGCTGCGCACCGATTCCGATACACAGATGCCGCCAGGCTCTGCCAGGCTTTCCAGTCGTGCCGCTACGTTCACCCCGTCACCGTAAATATCATCGCGGTCGACGATGACTTCGCCCAGGTTCACCCCGATACGGAACTCGACCCTGTGCTCTGCAGCCAGTTCGTCGTTTCGCTGGCCCAGGGTTTGTTGGCTTTCCCACGCGCAGGACAGCGCTTCGGTGACAGTGGCAAAATCGGCGAGCACGGCATCACCCGCGTAGTGCACGACCTGGCCACGGTGAGTTTCGATAGCACTTGAAATGAGATCGAGGTACTCGCTCAGGCGACGATGTGTACCTTCTTCATCTTCGCCCGTGAGGCGGCTGTAGCCAGCAACATCGGCATAGAGTATGGCGGTCAGCTTGCGCGGTAGTTCTTCTTTTGATGTCACAACCGGAAGCCCCCCTGCGCCGGAATGCGTGCCAGTGTAGCCCATGACTCAGAAGTTGGGTACTCGACGAATCAGGCTTTTCGAGTTCTTTATCTGGCGCCAGGGGTGACATTTCAACTGGAGTCCTGGCGTTGGTGGATTGCTGGGCGCTAGAAGCAAACACCTATCGAGCACATGTGCTGACTTCCGTTTTGGGCACTTCAGAATCATTCATGCATCACCCCGCGAGTGACCACTTCCGAAAGCAGAAGCCCATGGAGCGCGTTTCAGTGTCCGCTACGGAGAAAAAACCGGAGATAAAAGGAACCCACCAGGGGAGATGGTGGGTTAATAACCCGTGTAACTGGCCTAAGGGTATTAATGATCCTAGTAGCGCACTGCCTGGCCAGTAGAGACGCGTATCACGAATAAAAAGGTGGCGTGATTTAAGCCACTACGGATCGCCCTGGCGGGTTTTCTTATCTTTCGCCAGTTGTAAAGTTATTTCTCCCAGAACGACTTATTCGCTGCAATAAATCGTTGCGACTCGCTGATGCCGATGTCTCGAAATGTACGTGGGTCGATATGGGCAAGTTGCATGCTGTTCGCGTCTCTCTGTCGCCAGGCTTCCAATGTCATCACTATCGAGGACAGGTAGTCCACAAATGCAAACAAAGGCGAACCCGCCCTGGTTACCGCTGGTATTCGTTTAGGTGTAACAGTTAACTGGCTCATGGTGGCCTCACTTCTAGTCGTTGTTTGGAACAAATTATAAACTTACCTGGCGAGATTACCTGTAACCTATTACCCTAAATCGGTATGGATTATTCCTCACTAATAATGTGATATTTTTGTTACTTCTAGGTCTACCCGGATTCTGCAAGCGCAGTAATACGGCATAATTTTT